>NZ_JAEILC010000006.1:0-31932 GCF_016307435.1 Pseudomonas sp. S4_EA_1b
ACGAAATCCGACTCATCAATAAGAATAATTATTCTCGAATAATCCACGTCTAATTACTCCCCGCTCCGAGCCCGCATTTTCCAATAATCTGACTGATAAGAGTTAAACTCTTTGGCCTGTTTTGTCAATGTTTTTGCATTCAAATCCATAGGAACTGAAACATAATCAGTCGTAGGGTTTCTGTATTCTGCAGAGTCTTTGTAACGGGTATACCTAAAGCTTTGAGCGGCATTGGATGGGACGTGAAGAACACTGCTATTCTGGCTATGGAAAACAGATCCAACTTCTGCAAGTGAACCACGAGTACCAGCGAATCCATTAACTTCAGTTTGCGAGAGATGATGTAACTCAACTGATTTCCCATCATACCCAATTGGTGCTCGACCCGAGGCCATCCTCTCAAGGTTTGAGCCTTGAACAGTTTTACCTCGTACTCTCCAGGTCGATAGGGCCTCTGGGTCAAAGAGGTCGTTACGTTGATAAACAGTCCTATCTAGAACTGTTGTTTTATTCCAAAAAACACCAGCTTTAGGCGTTGTACTTGTAACATCACTACCCGCCGTCGTACCCGTACCAGCAGAACCTGGCCCTTTTGCACCTTTAGACGGCCCCTCTATGACATTTCTTTCAACCAGCGTACCCGCTTCGTTATCAGTGCCGCCACCAAATACAGGTTGGCCCTTCGTCGCAGCATTAGGATTAACACCGTTCTTTATTACCGACGACAGCTCTCCAGATAACGCCTTCCCCCCATAGTGCGCGACTGCCAACTCCGCCAGCGACTCAGCAGCTCTCTGGCTGAGATCCCCCAGGGGGCTTGCTTCGCCGGGGTATTGCTCTGGGTGAAGCGAAGCTAAAACTCGCCCGCCCTCCGTAGATGTGTAAGGTGCGCCAATCTGATCATATGAGGCAGCCGCACCTGCAAACGCGACAGTGCCCATCGCGCCGAGGGCGAATGGCGCAGCGCAACCAACAATACTCACACAAGCAGGGGAGGCACCAACCATACCAATGTAAGAAAGAGTGCCAGCTCCCGCCCCGCCTGCTGCGCTTGCGGCGTACCCGACGTTCGTGAATAACTCGTTGTTTACACTAAGCGCGTCGTCTATTCGATCCTTGAAGGTGTAATCAAATTGCCCCGTGCTTTTGAGTAACGCAATTTCCTTGGTAAATTCATTACCCTTGTTTTCCAACTCAACAAGCGTTTTGTAATTTTCGTCACTTTTAGGAACAGACGCGCTGCAGTGGGTCAATGCACATGCCGCAGCGTCATATTTAGCCTTGTTCTCAGGGTCGCGTCGACGTAGCTCATCCAGTGCAACGGTCTGCATTTCGTGAAGCGAATGGTTGTACTGCGTAGCATTTTTCGCCACCCAGCCGCCCTTTTCCAAGGATTCAGCGTCAGCGTCTTTCTGCGTCGCCGCTGCGAGCACTCCAATCACTTGTGAGCTCATGGAGAGCAATGTCTTATCGCCATGAACCAGAGAGCTCAAGTGCCCAACTACCGCTTCGTTAACGCCCGCAGCCAAAGCACCTGTTTTGAAATCGCCTCCTGTTGCCTCTGCAAGCAAGCCACCCACCATGGCATGCACAATGATTTTTGGCGGATAGCCTTCGGTCAACCGACCTTTTGTATAGTCTCCAACGGCATTGAAACTGACCGCCGCCAGCGTATTGAATAACGCGCTTTTGAGTGCGTCACTGCCACTGCCACCTTGCCCTAACGCCTTGCCAACAAGCATTGACGTGCCGTTCTGCAAAGTTTGACTCGCAGCAAACTGACCAACCCCAGTCCATGTATTCAAAGGCGGAGACGTAATGTTCCCTGTTCCGTACTCAGTCTTGGTCCCCGTCCAACCATCGAAATAAGCAGCTGTCAGGCCGGCTGTAACGCCAGAAATCACGTACCCCTTCATTGCATCTGACGAGGTCACGTCCTTGAATACCGCGCCCAGGTTGCCCCGATTATTAATGACGCTAACCGTTGCGTTAGTTGCTGCTCCCGCTGCGACTGCACCTGATGCCGCACTAATGAAGGTTGCGGTATTCGCCGTCATTGTTCCGGCAGCAACCATTCCGCCAGTAGCGGTGCCCATCGCGCCCGCGGCCAATGGCCCAACCACCGCCGCCATCACAATCGCAATAATGATCTGCGAAGCAGGCCCCAGGCCCGAGTTGCTGTACTTGAAGCTGTCGTGGATCTCCTTGACCTGCCTCCAGTCCACATCACCACGCTTCTCAGCATCCTTGATCCAAGCCAACTGTGGATCGGCCTTAACCATCGCATCGATGGATTGGCTGACTGTCTCCTGATTGACCTGGTTAATGTCGATCTTCAAACCGGCGACAGCTTTAATCGCAACATTGCCTTCAGCAATCAGCTGACTCTGGCGGACGGTTTCGTCGGTGTTGCCCTTGCCCTTGGAGGAAACCCAAAACGCGTTGTTATTGCTCTTCTCATGGCTCTCCTGATGCAGATCCTTGACCGCTTCAAAAGTAATCGCGCCACCACTATCCAGGGTGATGTCCTTGCCGCTTTGAAGCTTGGCAAGTTGATAGGTCTGGTCGCCTGCACTCTTGAGGGTCAGGTCGCCGCCGGTCTTGATTTCAGTGCCGACGTTGGTAATGCGCGTTACCTCATCGCGCTGGGTCTTTTTGGAACCCCAGCCGCTGTTTTTCTTCATGTCATACAGCGTGTGCGTGCTGTTCTCAGCCGCCAACAAACTCAACTTATCCCCGCTATACAGATAAGCCTCATTTCCCGCACTGATCCTGCTCGCCACCAGCGTCGTGTCACGCCCGGCCTGGCTGGTGAAATCCCCACCCGCCGTCAGCACGCTCGCCACTTGGGTGGTCTGCTCATCCGCTGTCTTGATGCGCTTCTTGCCGTGCTTCTCCTTGCCTTCGACGTTGTGCACATCGCTGACCGACGCCACGTTGAAGTCACGCCCAGCGTCGACGTTGAAGTCTTTGCCAGCGGTGGCAGTGCTGCCGATGATGTTGACGTCCTGCCCGGCCTTCATGTTCAGGTTGCCGCCGGCGGTGACGGTGGCGGCGAGGTTTTTGACGTCGGTGGTGATGCTGGATTTCTCGCCGCCGTCGCGGATCTCGTGCTTGACGCTGGTGTCGCTGGCGGCGATGAGGTTGAGGTCGCGGCCGGCGGTGAGGTTGGCGTCGTTGCCCGCTACCAGCGCGCCTCGGTTGGTGAGGTCGCGGCCAGCGTCCATGGCCAGGTTTTCGCGGGCGACGATGGTGCCGCCGCTGCCGTCGGTGAGGGTGCGCATGCCGGCGCCGTCACGCACCTGGATGGCGGTGGTTTCGTTGGTGATGTCGCCTTTGAGCGCCGTGAGGCTGACTTGCTTGCCGCGAATCTCGCCGGCCATGGCGTTGCGGATGCTGTCCTGGGCCAGCAGGCTCAGGTTGTTGCCGGCCTCGACCAGGCCGCCGGTGTAGATGCTGCCGCTGCTGACGGCGGAGAGGTTGTTGCTGGCGCGCAGGGTGCCGACGTTGATCAGGTCGCCGCCGGTGACCAGGTTGAGGTCGCGGCCTTGGATCAGGCTGTTGCCGCGCACGTTGCGCGACTCGGCCTGGGCCAGGTAGAGCACGGGCACGAGGACGGTCTGGCCGTCGATGACGCGGTTTTCCATCCACACGATGTCGTGGGTCAGGGCGCCGACTTGCTGGCTGGTGAGGGTGACACCCAGGCTCAGGCGCAGCGCGTCTTTGCTGGCCAGGGCGTTGTCCATCAGGTAGCGGAACTGGTCGGCGTCGCTGTACAGGCCGCCGGCGAGGAAGCGTTGGCCGGTTTGGGCGAGCACGGCGTCGCGGATCAGGCGGGTTTCGTATTGGCCATCGCCGAGGCGGCGCCAGGCGTTGTCGGAGCTGAAGCCGAGTTTGCCGAGCATGTAGTCGGAGCTGAAGAAGCCCGTGAGGGAGGCGAACTCGGGGTTGGTCTCGATCAGGTAATGGCTGGTCGGGTCAGGATTTTTAACGAACAGGCCGTACTCGCCCTTGGGCAGTTGGAAGTTAGGCGAGGTGGTCGGGTCGACCGGGGCGAAGGCGGTGCCGGTGTAGTCCACGGGCACGAAGCCGCCGCCGGGGGCCGCGCCTGCTACGGGCAGGATGCTGCCGGCGGCCTTGGCGCTCGGGTCGTTGGCGTGTTTGCTCAGGTTGATGTTGATGCCACCGACGGGGATGCCGGTCTGGTCGTCGCCGAGGGTGCCGGTCAACTGGGCCAGGGTGTTGTTGTGCAGCGTGCCGTTTTGCAGGGTGCGGGCGACGTTGAGGTTGACCGTGCCGCCGGCTTGCAGGGTGGCGTCGTAGCCGGGGCCACTGTTGTTGGTCCAGGTGGTGACGTCGCTTATGTGCTCGAAAGGATAGCTATTGGGTGAGCGGTTTTTCAGCTCTTCAAAGCGCGCCTTATCGAAATGCCCAGCCGCCGTGGCCGCATTGAAAGCGGGAACGTCGACCCATTGCATGCGTTCAAATAAATCGTCGGAGACACGTCCTGGCGTGGTGACGACAATCTTGCGCTGCCCTGTGCGCGTGGCGGCACCCTGGTTAAGCAGGTCACCGGCGGCAATACTCAGGTCGCCATTGGCAGCCATCAGGCTGTAGCGATTCTGCACATTGTCGCCTTGCAGCAGCATGTTTTTGCCAGCTACCAGGCGCGCCGCTGCCGAATCCTTGGTCGCCGCCTCAAGGTGGGTCTCGTAGATGGTGATGATGCCTTTTTCCCACCAATCTTTTTCGCCGCAGTGCTGGCCACAGATCCAACTCAAGCTGCCGGTGGTCAGCGTCTGCCCGAGTTCGAATTCATCTTTGGCGTTTTCGATAAAGCCCGCATTGATACCGATCGAGCCTTCGCTTTCCACGGTGCCGGAACGGTTACTGAACAGCGCGGCACGGCCGCCATCGCGCGCGGCGAAGCTCAAGTCGCCTTTGCTGTAGACATCGCCATGAAGGTTGCTGAAACCATTGGCGCGCAGAGTCAGGTTGCCACCGCTGAACAGCAGCGAATCGGCCGCGTTGGTGATGCCATTGACCGCAGTGAGATTTACCGCACCCTGGGCGCCGAGGGTGCCGCGGTTATTGATCTGCGCCGCGGCGATATCCAGTTGCTGACGCGCAGTGAGGAAACCGAGGTTGTCCAGGGTGCCGCCCAGTGTCAGGCGGGTATTGTTGGCCGCCAGGCGGCCGCCGTTCTGGCTGAGGTTGTTCGCCGCCACGGTGAGTGTCTGCAGGGCCGACACGCGACCGCTGTTGCTCATGTCGCCAGTGGTGATGCTCAGGTCACCGTCGCTGAGCAGTTCGCCGCCGTTGTCCAGGCTTGCCACATTGAGGACCAGGCCCTTACCGCTGGCCATGCGGTCGCCGGCCTTGAGGGCCAGGCCTTGAGCACTTTTGTAGGTAAGCACTTCGTTGAGTTGCAGGCGACCGAGCCCGTCGACTTTGCCGAACGCCCAGTCGGCGGTGCCCATGCCGTTGATAGTGCCCTGGCTGCCGTTGAGGCTGGCGGTGTTGATGCGAAACAGGCCGCTGCCGGCGTGCTGCAACAGGCCGGCCTGGTTATTCAGGCTGGTGGCGTCGAGGCTGAAGGCCGTGCTGCCGAATTCGAGGGTGCCGCCCTCGTTGTTCACCGCGCCGCTGAGGTTGAGGCTGCTGCTGGCACCGCCAAGCGCGCGCAGTTGGCCGTTGGCGCTGTTGTCCAGGTTGCCACCGTTGAGGCTCAGCCCCTGGTTGGCTTCGATCAGGCCGCCCTGGTTGGTGAGGGTGTCGCGTGAGGTCAGGTTGAGCAGGTTGCCGCTGACCTGGCCGCCCTCGCTGTTGTCGAGGGTGGCGCCGCTGACGGTCAGCTGTTCTTTACCGAACAGTTTGCCGCCACGGTTGGCCAGCGCTTCGACGGTCAGTTGCAGGTTGCCGACCAGGCTCGCCATCAGGCCGCCGCTGCCGTTGTCGACCTTGTCGGCGGTGACGGTCAGGCTGTCACCTTGCACCGTGCCGCCCTGGTTATCCAGGCTGGTAGTGTGCAACTCGGTGAGGGCGCCGCCGCTGAGGATCAGGCCCTTGCGGTTGCTCACATCCTGGCCGCTGAAGCTCAAGCCCCCGGCGCCGGCCAGCAGTTGGCCATCGTCGTTGTTATTCAGGTGCTGGGCGGTGATGTCCAGGCGCTTGCCACGCAGGGTGCCGCCGCTGTTGTCGAGGGTGGTGAGTTGCTTGACCAACACACTGCGCTCGCCCGCGTCGATCTGGCCGCCGACGTTAGTCAACAGGTCGCTGACGTTGAGCACCACGTCGCCGCCATCGCTGACCAACGCGCCTTTGTTGCTGTTGGTAAAGCGCTGCGCCGTCACATCGACGGTTTGGCCGAGCAGGATGCCGGCACTGTTGTCGAAACGCTCGCCGCGCAGTTGCAGCAGGCCTTCGCTCTGGATGCGGCCCTGGGCGTTGAGCAATTGGCCCGGGCCTTTGAGCAGCAGGCTTACGCCCTGGGCGCCACCGGCGAGCAAGCCGGCGCTGCGGTTGTCGAGGCCGGAGGCGCGTACGTCGAGTTGGTCACCCAATACGCGTCCGGCGCGGTTATCGATATCCCCACCGGCGACGTCGAGCAGCAATTGTTTGCCGACGATGACGCCGCTCTGGTTATCCAGGTTCGCGGCGTGCAGTTCGATATTGCCCTGCCCGGCCTGCACACGGCCCTGGGCGTTATTGAGCTGTTGTGCGGCGGTGAGGGTCAGCTTGCCGGTGTCGGCGCTCAATACGCCGCCGGCATTGCTGCCGAGGGTGCCGGCGTTGACGGTCAGGTCGGTGCTGGCCTGGGCGAAACCCTGGGTGTTGTTGAAGCCGTTGCTGACGGTGAGGTTGAGCGCGCCGCCGTCGGCCTGGATCAGGCCCTTGAGGCTGTTGTCGAGCTCGGTGGCATTGACGGTGGCGGTCTTGGCCACCAGCACGCCGTTCTGGTTATTGAGCTTGCCGGCGTTGAGCGTCAGCTCGTCGGCGATGATTTGCCCGCCGCTGTTGTTCAGGTCGGCACTGGTGAGTACCAGGCTGCCGCCGGCCATCTCGATACGGCCCTGGTTGTTCAGGGATGCGCTGTTGAGCGTGGCGGCCTGGCCTTCACCGAAGCGAATCAGGCCGCCGAGGTTGACGATGGCCGGCGAGTTGATCGCCAGGCTCTGTTCGCCGAACAGGCGCGCGGTGGCGCCCTGGTTGGTCAGTTTGGCGCTGCTGACGTCGACGGTCTTGGCCTGGATGATCGCGCCCTGGTTGGTCAGCGCCTGCGCGGCGCTGATCGCCAAGGCGCGGCTGGCCAGCAGGTTGCCGGAGGTGGTGACGGTTTGCGCGTTGACCACCAGATCGCCGGTGGCGTTGCGGCTGTTGTCGGAGGCGACGCCGGCTTCGACGATGCCGGGGTTGGTGACGGTCGCGGCGTTGAGTTCAATGCGCTGGCCGGCCGCCACGCTCTTCTGGTTGACCAGGGCCTGGGCGCTGGTGATCTGCACGTTGCCGGTGGCGTAGACCTTATCGGTGAGGTCGACGTTCTGCGCAGTGACCTTGACGTTACCGGTGGCCGCCGCCTGCGCCATGCTCAAACGCCCATTGGCATCCAGCTGAATATCCCCACCACTGGCCGCCAGCGTGCCGTCGAACTTAACGCCCACACCCGCCTCGGTGCCCACCAGCTTGATCGCGCCGGCGTACATGCCGCCCAACGCGCTGGAGTCGATCGCCAGTTCGGGCTTGGCGCTGCCGTCGTCGGCGCGCGGTGTGGTTTTCAGGCTTTGGGCGTCCACATCGTTGCGCCCGGCGATTACGTTCAGTTCGCGCGCGTTGATCTGCGCGTTGATCTTGGCCGAGCGGGTGATGATGTCGAAGCGGTCGACATTGCTGGCGTTCAAGCCTTCGCCGTCGATGGTCACGGCGCCGCCTTCGACCTGGTAGCTTTTCAGTTGGCCGTTCGCGTCGAGCACCGGCTTGCCGGTGGTGAGGGTGACGTTCGGCGTGTTGATAAAGCCGCAGCCGCTGCAGGTGACGCCGTACGGGTTGGCGACGATGACTTTGGCCGACTGCCCCGCCACTTCGGTGTACCCGCGCAGTTGGCTGGGGTTGCTGCCGGTGACTTCGTTGAGGATGACGCTGGCCGCGCCGCCCTTGAGGTTGGGGTTGCCGACGATGTAGCCGCCCAACTGGGTGTTGGTCACCGCGCCGCTGGCGTTGTTGAGGATCACGCCGTTGGGGCCGACGTTGTATTGCTGGAACTGGTTATGGGACAAGCCGGCGCCGTTGGGCGTGGCGATGTTCACCACGGGCACGCCATTGCCCGCCGCGCCAACAGTGGTGCCCGGCGCGCTGACCACAATGCCTTCGGCCTGGGCCAGCAGCGGCTGCCAGAACAGCGCGTTGGCCAGGATCAACGCCAGCCCGCGCTTGGGCAGGCCGAAGAACGCGTCGCGCGGCTTCAAAGCGGCGGAAGGTTGGCGGGCCAGGAAGGCAAATTGGCGAACATCCATTGTCAGATTCTCATTGCGGCGGGGCGTTGAATTACAGGAAGAAGTCCATACGGAAGTAGATCGGCGCTTCGCGCTCGCTCACTACGGCCGGCCTTTCCAAAGAATGGGCAAAGGTCACGCTGGTGCTGACGTGCTTGCCCCGGGCGAACAGTTCCAGGGAGTTGCTGGACACGCGGCCATGCACATCGCCGTTGTAGCGGTCGTTGCTGATCACGCCCTGGTCGTAGCCGACGCTGGCGCCGTACTCGGCAAACGCCGGGCGCAGCCAATCCAGGGTCACCGGGCGCGCCCAACGCACCTCGTTGCGCCAGTAGCCGCCGCTGTCGCCGGTCAGTTGCTGATCCTTGAAACCGCGTACCGAGGCCGAGCCGCCCAGGCTCACGCGTTGCGGGCTGAACAGAATGTCTTCGCTGCGCTGACCGGTGGCCAGGCTGGAAAAACTCAACGACTCGCCCCACAGCGTGAACGGCTGCAGATAGCTGACAGTGGCGGTGTATTTGCGGTAGCGCGAATTGGCCTGGCGGTTGCCGAACTGATCGCGTTCTTCTTCAGACTGGGCATCGAGCAGGCCGATGCCGTTCTGCATGCCCAGGTCGAGGTTGACGAACGCAGTGCCGATGCGCCGACCGTGGTTGATGCCGAACTGGAGTTCGCTGAGGCGGTTGCTGCTCGCCTCGGTGCGCGTATCGAGGATGTAGTTGTTGGTACGCAGATGGGCCAGGCCGACGTTCACCGAGGTCTTGCTCACGTCGTCGCGGTGGATCACCCGCTCGGCGCGCAGTTGATGGTTCTGGTTGTCGCCGTCCTGCTTGAATTTGAAGTCGTTGGTGTGGCCGTAGGTGCGGTAGTCGCTTTCGCTGTAGGTGTAGCTGAAGTTCCACCAGCCCCACGGCACGTTGTAATACAGCATGCTGTTTTTCGAGGTTTTCTGGTGGTCGCTGACCGCATCGTGGCCGCCGCGCAGGATCAGTTGGTCGGCCAGGCCCAGTGGGCTGTCCCACTCCAGGCCGGCGCCCCATTGCTGTTCGCCGGTGCTTTTCTGGCCGTCGTTGTTACGCGACAGGCTGGCGCGCCAGGGCTTTTGCGGGGTGTTCTTGACCACCACATCACTGCCGCCGATCTGCTGGCCTGGGGTCAGTTCCATCTGCGCCTGCTTGGAGGGCAAGCGATTGAGTTGATCCACCAGTTGCTCGATTTCGCGCAGGTTCAGCGCCTCGCCGACCTTGCCGGGAAAGGCCATGGCCAGTTCGCGGTCGGTGACGCTGCTGCCCTCGGCGCTTTTCAGCGCTTCGAGTTTGCCTTCGACCACCAGCACTTGCAGGTGGCCGCTGGACAGGTCTTGCTGCGGCAAGTAGGCACGGCTGGTGACGCGGCCTTTGGCGATGTAATAGTCGGTGATGACTTTGAGCAGTTCGTTGAGCTGCGACACGCCCAGGCACTGGCCCAAATAGGGTTTGAGCAGGCGCGTGCGGTCGGCGGCGGACAGGCTGTCGGCGCCCTTGAGTTCGATGTCTTGGATCGGGAAGCAGCGAGTGTCTGCCGGCGTCGTCGGAGCGGCGGGCTTGGTCTGTTTGCCGGGCAGGTCCTGGAGTTCCTGCAGGCGTCGGCTCTGCTCTTCGAGCAAGCGATTCTGCCGGTCGCGGATCAGGTCCTGGTCCCCGGGGGTGGGGGCGGCGGTGGCGCTGTTCATGCTCAAGCAAACGAGCAGGAAAGTGCATAGAAAGTACCGAGTCCGTGGTAATAACAGAGACATGTTCGATCCGTCGAAAATCAAGGGGGCGCAAACTAACATCGAACTTGCGCTAGCCCAAGCTAATGAGCTAGTTGTATGACCGCACTTATTTAGTTTGCAAGCCCTTGATTAATAACAATAAAAACCAATCAAAAAGAGCATGCGCAGATTAACGGAACAATTATTCCGACCAGTGGCTGCACTTTTTGAATATGAGTCGACAACAACTAATTAGATGCCATTATTTAGCCATCAAGTTATTGCCGAGATAGGTTAGTACCGAGAAAGACGGAAAAGTTCGCGGGCGTTTTGTGAATTGGATCCCATTTGTCGGTATTCCAATGCAACGCCGCTAGAGCAGGACCCGCCAGCGTTGGCGTGGTGAGCCCGCTCACCACACCGTCAAGACTGCACGGTTTATCTGACGCTTTGATCTTTTTCCTGCCCGGGGACCAGGGTCAATGCCGGGCGTTCCACGTCGCGGGAGACATGGGACCTCACCTCTTCGACACCGCCCTCTTCGTCGTTGTGGATAACCAGTACGCCAGGGCGGCGCAGTTGCTCCAGGTCGCCGGCACCCAATTTGAAGCTCTCACTGAGGTGCTGGTCGCTCAAGGCGTTGGCTTGTGCGCGGCGTTGGGCGAACTTGCGGCCCTTGCGTTGCTGATAGCGCGCCCAGCACACCAGGATTACCGCGTTGAACAACGCGATCCACAGGTAGATCTGCAAGGTGTTGAGCGCTGCGAAAATCGGCGCTTCGATACGCGGGCCACCGTGGGTGTCGAGCATCGAGGTGATACCGCGTGCCAGCAGCCAGATCAATCCGGCCCAAGCCATCAGGGTCAACAGCACATCGATAATCCACATCACCAGGCTTTGGCGAGTTCTGACCAGGTGCATGATCACGCCTCCTCACTGACAGGTTTGATACCACGGTCCGGGCTGACCCAGCGCGCGCGTTTCTGATGTTGGTTGAACAACACCTTGGGGAAACTGACCAGCGTGGTAAACAGGCTGACCAACCAGAACACCATCGGGTACCACACGGTCCAGAACAGGGTTTTCCACAGGTCTTTCTCGTAACGGCGGTCGATGATGATGCTCACCGCGAACTGCACCAGGCAGACCATCGCCAGGACCAACCCGGTAAAAGCCGGCGGCATCAGAGCGTCGACGGCGATTGCCTGTGGCAGCGCAATAAACTTGCCCACGCCCCAAAAGATCACCGACAGCAGGAAGGTGAACGCCCAGCCGGTGGACAGGCAGTACTCGAACAGCAGCGGCCACAGATAGCGGTGACGCCACTGCCAGATGCCGCGGATATTCTTGAACAACACTTCGGCGCCGCCCTGGGCCCAGCGCAGGCGCTGCTTCCACAGGCCGCCGACGGTTTCGGGCATCAGGATCCAGCACAGCGCGCGCGGCTCGTAGAAGATGGCCCAGTGATCCAACTGCAGCTTCCAACTCACGTCGATGTCTTCGGTGATCATGTCGGTGCTCCAGTAGTCGATGCGGTCCAGCGCCTTCTTACGGAACGCTACCACCACCCCCGACACCGTGAAGATCCGGCCGAACACGCGCTGGGTGCGCTTGATCAAACCGATGATCGACGAGAACTCACCCACCTGGACGCGACCGATCAGGGTCGACCGCGTGCGAATTCGTGGGTTGCCGGTGACGGCGCCCAGGCGTGGGTTGTCCAGCATTGGCGCCACCAGATAAGCCGCCGCGTTTTTGTCGAGCAACGCGTCGCCGTCGATGCACACCAGGTATTCGCTGCGTGACGCCACGGCCCCCATGCGCAGGGCAACGGCCTTGCCCTGGTTCTGCGCCAGGTGCAACACGCGCAAGCGTGGGTGTTCCAGCGCCAGGGCATCGAGCACCGCCGCGGTGTTGTCTTTGGAGCCGTCGTTGACCGCGATCACTTCAATGTTCGGGTACAACTGGCCGAGCGCCGCATGGATGGTATCGGCGGCGTTATCCCCTTCGTTGTAGCAAGGGATGATGATCGAGATCAGCGGGTTGCCGGCCAGGGTCGGCGCCGGGGTGTCTTCCTCCCAAGGCCAGTGGCGCTCCCAGTGCAGCCAGAAGTACAGGCCGCCGGCAATCCACAGCGCCGACATAAACAGCGGGTAGAAGAACACGAAGTCCATCAGGAACTGCCCGGTGACCAGAAAGATCAGGCCCAGGGGCACGCCCAACACCAGCGCCAGTACGAATAAAGCCAGGATTCTGTCGAACATGGTCAAGGGTTCCATTGGTTGGAAAGGGCCGGACGCACGGTGTTCAGGTCCGGGGAGTTTTCCAGGAAGTTGTCCGGGTAGTAACCAAAACTCGTGACCCCCTGGCGTTTAAGCACACCCATCCATTCAGCCATTTGCGCACCGTTGATATCGGTGGCCTCTTTGGTGCGCCAGTCCTTGGCTTGCAACTCGAACACCGTGCGCTCCAGGGCACCGGGGCGCTTCTTGACGGTGGCGACCAGTTTCTCCAGCCAGGCGTTGGAAGTGCTCACCTGCTGACCCTCCATCAGGGGCATGGCCATCGGCGCGGTCCAGTCGTAAGCCTGGAGGAAATCATCCAGATTCTGCGCGAACCAGGCTTCGCTCGGCGGGTTGAGCATCGGCTCGGCGAAGATATTGCGCGCGGTCAGCACCTGTGGCCCGCGGATGGCGCGCACCTTGGCGGTCAGCTCATGGGTGAAGTCGATCAGGTAGCGGCTCTTGAAACGCGTCCAGCGTTGCATCACCGCCGGGTCGGCGCGCAGGGCCGCAATGCTGTCGGGCAAACCGTTGGCTGCGTAGGTTTTCAATGCGGCGGGGCTGGCGTCTTCGAAATCGTTGAACACAGCATCGTCGTGATAAAGGATGCCGTCGATCGGCCCTACCCGCGCCAAGTCTTCGTAGATTTCGCCGATAGCCTTGCGCACGGCGGGATCGAAAGGTGACAGGCGTTGGTACTGGTCGGGATCGAGGCCGATCTTGCCGGTCTTGGGATCCCAACGGGTCACGCGCGGCAGCTTGGCGTCGAGGGCAAAACTGAGCACAGGCATCCAGGCATAGACGCTGGCATGGGCACGGGTATGCAACTGCCAGGCGACGCGGTTGAACAGGTCGGCACGCATCGGCAAGTGACGGTTAGGGAAGTACAGCGAGTGCACCAGGCCATCACCCTTGGGGTCGGCAAAGGCTTGCAGGAACACCGTGCCGGCGCCCATGTCCACCACGCGCTGTACCAGTTGGTCGAGGTTGCGCGCCTGCTGGGCGGGGTCCGGGTCGTAGACGTTGTCCAGGTCCACATGCAGCACGCGCAGCGGCGCCTTGGCCTGCACGGCCACGATGCTATTAGCGAAGTGCTCGCCGTCCGGATCGGAGGCCACCAGGAAGCGCGGGCTGTTCATCAGGTCGCCGAGGTTGTCGAGGCCGTCTTCAAGGGTCAGGGCCATCTGGTAACCCTGCTCGCCCACCACCGCCAGCGACGTGCCGTCGGCCGCGCCATACGGCCAGACCCACACCCGTGGTGCCTTGCCGGTGACGCTGCGAATTTTGTTGGAGATCGCCGCCACGTCGGCACGCATGCGCGCCTGGAACTGCGCTTCGGTTTCGTAGCGATTGGTCGCCGGATCATAGCGGCGGGTGGTTGCGGCCGGCTCCAGGTTGCCCTGGGGGTTGGCCAGGATGCCTTTGTGGTTGGCATCGGTGTGGGCGGCGATTTCTACCAGGCCCGATTGCGACACCTCGCGAATCTGCTCCCAGGTGAGGAACTCACCCCGAGGGCGCGGCATGCCAGCGAAGTCCACCGGCTTGTTCAGCGGCGTATCGATCCAGTAGCCCACCGGTGCCAGCAACGCCGGCCAGCGGTAGGCGCGCAGAATCGGCATTACCCGGGTATAGAAGCTCGAATAGCCGTCGTCGAAACTCAGCATGATTGCCTTGGGCGGCAACGCCGGGCCGCCACGGCGGGCGGCGAGAATCTGATCGACGCTGACCGCCTGGTAACCGTTCTCGCGCAGCCAGGCCAATTGTTCGATCAGCCGCTCGGTACGCACCGCCACCACGGCCTGATCGGGGTCGCGGTCGGACACGTCGTGGTAGGCGATCCCCAGGAAATGGTTCTTCGGCCACGCCGCTTCGTTGGCTGGGGTCGGCCGCTCGGCGGGTGGAGTGAAGGGCGCGGGTTGCTGGGCGCAGGCGCTGGCCAGCAATACACCCAGGAGCAACAAGCAACGGCTGAGAACAGTCATGGTCAGGCTCTTTTAGAAACGGTAAGTGAGGTCGACGAGCAGGCGCAGATCGCGTTCGCGATCACCGTCGTAAGGTCGGCTGATCAGGCTCAGGTTGGCGCCGACTTCCAGTACATCGTTCCAGCGATAGCGTTGGCCATAGCCGATCAGGCCGACGCCGCCGGTGGAATAATCACGCTGGCTGTACGTACCCGCACCGACTTGGAACTGCTGACTCCACTGGGTCTCGTAGCGGTGGTAGAGCACATGGTTGACGTTGACGGTGGGCAACACGCTGAAGTCCGACTTCGGGTTGAAATACACCGTGTCTTCCTTGCTGTTGCGGCTGGTGGCGACTTCCAGGCCCAGGTCCACTTGCACCTTCGGCGAGCTGTAGAGGCCCTCGCGGCCGGCGAGCAGGGCTTCGACGCGGTCGTTGCCGTCACTGAAGTGGGATGGGCTGACGGACAGTTTCCACTCGCGGCTTTCATTGGCGCGCCAGCGGATAAACCCGCTGCCGCCATTGGCGGTGATGTCGGCATTCAACGCGCGCAACGGCGTGGTGGCGGCGAGGTAGTCGAGGCTGCCGCCGTATTGCCAGTGATCGTTGAGGTCATAGGCAAACGCTACGCGGGCGCCCTGTTTGGAACCAAAGCCGTAGGAGTGGTTGGACACCTCGGCTTCCAGGGTCAGGTCACGGGTGCGCCGCTCCACGCCGACGCGCTGCCAACGGTGGTGGCCGGTGCCTTCTTCAAAGTCGGCGGTGGCGTAACCAGCACCGGCGAACAGGCGCCAGTCTTCGTCGATGGGCGGGGTGTAGATCACACTCTCGATGCCCCAGTCACGGCTGCCGGCCACTGCGCCGGCATCGCTGTTGTTGCCGCCGCCGTAGCTTTTGCCGGTGTAGGCTTCAACGCGCAATTCGGCCATGTCGTGCACATTGCGCAAGCGGTTGAGGCGCTGCACTTGGCGACTGTCGGGGTTGCGCGCGACCACGTCGTCGGTGAGCACGTCGAGCTGGCGCCACTCCTGCAGGTCCATGGCGGTGTAAGCCTGGGACACTTCCAGGCCGATGTCGCGCGGGGCCTGGGCTTCGGTTTCTTTCAGAATGCCTTCGGCACGGCGCGGCAGGTCGCGGGCGCGGTACATGTCGGCCTGGGCCAGGCGCAAGCCGACATTGCCTGGGGCCTTGGCCACCAATGCTTCCAGGCTGGCTTCGCTGCCCGGCAGGTCGCCGCCGTAGACGCCGGACTGAGCGGCCAGTTGCTGGGCGTCCATCCATGAATCGTTGGGGTTGCCAATCGGCAGGCCCTTGAGTTCGACCCGAGGTTTTTGGCTGTTGGCGAGGCTGCCAGCGACTTCGCGGGCTTGTTCGCCCTGATCGCTCTCTTGCAGGGCATAAAACAAGGCGGTGGTGTCTTCGACGCGATCATCGGGTTCGGCATCGGCGGCGCTCAGGGCCTGACGGTACAGCGGCTCGGCCTTTTCCGGCTGGCGTTGGTCCAGGTAGGACGCCGCCACCCAGCGTACGGCGTAGGTGGGCAATTGCACGCCTTCGCGGGTCAAGGTTTCGTATTCGCGCACCACATCCGCCATGCGCGCCCGAGCCTTGAGAGCGCCCAGGCGGTCGATGCGCCAGCGCACCACGTCATCGTGGGCGCTGGCGTCGGGGGTCCAGCGTGCGAGCAGGTTGTCGTACGCCTGCAGCGCACGGTCGGCGATCACGTAGCGCTCTTGTTCACTGCGGGTGGCGAACTCGGCCATGCGCACACGCTCGGCGGCCAGATCGCCTTCCAGGCGGCGTTGGGTAACCGCATCCAGCAGGCCCGGACGCTGGGCCGACAGACGCAGCGCGGCCTCCGGCAAGCGGGCCTTTTGTAGAGCGATGATGTATTCGCGGGCAACTTCCGGCTTATCGCCGGCACGCATAAACGCCTGATCGAATTCGAACAGCGCGTCGTAATTCAAGCCGGCACGGGTCAGCGCATAACCCAGGGCCATGCGGCGGTTGGGGTCTTCAGGCTTGGCGGCCACCAATGCACGGGTACTCTGCACCGCTTCGTTAGCCTTGCCGCCATCGGCCTGGGTAAGGGCCAGGCCCAGTTGCAGGTCGATGTTGTTCGGTTCGCGCAGCAACGCCTGACGGTACACCGCCTCGGCCTGGGCCCACTGTTTCTGATTTCGATAGGTGCGCGCCACCGTGGCCAGGGCTTGGGGGCTGAGGTTGCGATGCTTGCCCTGGGCCTCGTAGACCTGCAGCACTTCGGCGTCCTGGCCGGCCCAACCGGCAATCACCAAGTGATCGCTGACCTGGCCAGGCGTCTGGCGCTCGGTGGACAACTGGCGCAATTGCGTAAGGGCGGGGGTGAAATTGCCGTTGCGCGCCTGGATGATCAGCGCGTCATAGGCCGGATCGGCCACGGCAAAAGCAGGCATCAGCAATTGGCTGCACAAGGCGACCCCGATAAGCAGTCGCAACCGGCCTGATGCACTGAGTGGTGGGTTTGGCAACATATCGTGAGCTTCCTTACAGGGAAAGCTGTAACGATAGGTGGTCCTGAGCGCTTCGCTTCAGGGTGCCGACGTCTCATGACCCGGCCTAGCTTTCCTGTGGTCACTATCGCCGAGGGCGGTGGGTAAAAGCGCAAATCAGAACAATTGTTCAGAATTGGATGAAGAAGGGGTATTTACGCGCGGCCCGCGAAGCAGCGCCGCTTGTGGCAAGGGAGCAAGCGCCCTTGCCACACGTGAGGCGATTATTGCGCGCCGCTGACCGCGCCGACTTTGGACATCACAAAGCCGATGAACTGCTCGACGGTCATCTTCTGGCCGTTGAAGGTCACTTCATTGTTGGCGTAGTGCAGTTTGGACACCACATCGCTGCCCACCAGGGTCGCCAGTTGTGTACCCACGGCCATACCGCTGACCATCTCGGCGGCCATCTGCGCTTGCTGCTCGATGGCTTTCGGGTCGGTCAGGCCGCCGGCCTGGGCTTGCAGGGCGGACACATCGGCGATCATTGGCTTGGACAGGGTCAGGTTGGCGTCCAGCAGCGACACCATCTGCTTGCCCAGTTCAACCGGCGGCAATTCCATCGACGCCGGCTTGGCCAGGTCCACCACCAGGCTGAACTTGCTTTCGCCATGGGTGGTTTTCAGCGACAGGTTTTCTACCGCCAGTTGCGGCTTGGCGGCCAACAGTTGGTTGACGTTGGCTTCGGCCAGGGTCTGCTCGGCTTCGGTCAATTGCAGTTCAGGCACGGGCTCGCCAGCGGCGGCCGCGGCTTGCACCGGCTGCATCTTGTCTTGGTAGAGCTTGGTCAGCACCAGCATGGCCGGGACGTCGACGTTTTTCATGCTCAGCGCCATGGCGGCCGAACCGACGGGTTTGCCCTTGTAGCCGATCTCGTCGATTTTGTAGTCGACGCGGCCGGCCAGGTTGTTGTCCTTGGTTTCGCTGGAGTCTTTCTGCTCAAAGCCTTTGAGCGAGATCACGTCTTTCTGCACGCCGACGGTGAACTTGGCGTCCGTCAGCTCTACGGTGTTCTGCCCGGTGTAGAAACCGAAGGTGGACTTGGCCAGGTTGCTGGCCACGGTCAGGCCGGCCAGTTCGGCTTCGAACGGCGCGCCCTGGGCGTCTACGGCGGCGACCTTGAGGCTGTTCATAAAACCGTCGGCTTTGACTTTCTGGCCTTCGGCGGTGCCATCGAAATTCAGGTTGGCGCCGGAGAAGCTCACCGAGGACTTATCGTCCTTGAACTCCAGGGGCAGCAGTTCGACATTGCCGTTGACCGCGCGGGTATAGCCGATATTGGCCACGCCCTTGAGCGGCGATGCGTCTTTGGCGGCAGCGAACCACTTCTCGGTGGTGGCGTTCTTTTCCAGCTCGTAGTGACTGGTGGCCATCACCGGCAGCCATTTAAGCGTGACCAGACGCGAGAACGGCAACGGGCCGTGTTCGATATGGTCGACGAACAGCAGCTCCGGGTTCGGGTTTTCTTCGCCGAACACCGGACCCTGCGCCTTCAAGCGGTAGTGCGCGGTGCTGCTGAACACGCCGCGCTCCAGGGACACCAGTTCCAGGGCGACGCTGCCGTCGACGCCGGCCATGGAGGTTTGCAGTTCCTTGTTGGCGTTTTGGATCGCGGTCTGCAACACCGGCTCCAACTGCTTACCGGTGTACCAGGCGCCGCCTGCACTGACGACGCCGACGGCGACAACAAAACCCAAAAGAACGACTGCTGGCTTATTCATGAAGTGACCTGATCAAATCCTGTGAGAAGTGGGCTGTCTTCCTTGAACCCTGCAAGGGTTGGCTCAAGCCCGCCGAAAACGGGGGGAAGATTAGCACTGGCGGCCTTAAACGGCGCAACCTTTCAGAGGCATCAGATCGCTACTGGTTCACGAATACTCCAATTCGATTTCATCGAGCTGGTGATCGAAGCTCTTCAAGCGCGCCGTCCAGGTGTACACCAGCACCTCGAATTCGCGGTGGATCACGGCGTTGCCAGGGGTGTCGGTCTTGGGGTCGCAGAAGTCCAGCTGGTAGCGCTCGCGGGCCATCTGCGTGGCGACGTCGGACAATTCCCGCGCGTTATTGAGCCAATGCCGACCTTCGGCGACCTGCTTGTCGAGCACCACGCACTGCTTTTTCAGGGTTTCGAGGCTTTTTTCCAACGGCGTGCCCGTCAGGTCGCCCATCACTTCCTGGAAGGTGCGCCCCGGCTGCCAGTAGCTGCCCCAGAAATAGCGGTCGAATACGGTTTCGACGCGGCGCAGTGCGACCTTGGTGTCCCAGATGGCCACGCGGGTCTTGCCTTGTTCGAGGAGTTTTTTCTTGATGCGTTGATTCTGGTAGGACGCCCAGGCCACCACGCCGATGGACAAGGTGCCGATCACCAGGCAGGCGCTGTCGAGAAACACCATGGCCTTGTCGAGTTGGTGGGAAAGCATGACGCCATAGAAATACGCGGCCGATAACAGCACCAGTGCGAAGAGCACGCACCAGAAAGCGGGAGCATAAGGGTTTTTCATTATTGGAATCCCCATGAGCAAACGCGAGCAGTGTCAGGCGTGCGCCTGGCTCGAAAGCCACGGCGCCCGCCTGTCAAAGCATAGCTATTCGCTCAGGGTTTGCTGGACGCCGACGCTTGCGTTCGTCCGCTTTCCCAGCCGCCGCCAAGGGCCAGGAACAGGTCGATCTGGCTCATGGCGACCTGAGTGTTGGCCGCCGCCAGTTGGGCACGCATTTCGGTGTAAGTGCGCGTGGCTTGAAGGTCGGCCAGGAACGAGGCGCGACCGGCCTGGAAGAAGCGGTGGGTCTGGTCCGCCGCCTGCTGCGCCGATTGCTCGGCCTCGGCCAATGCGTCGCGGCGCTGCAGCACGGCGGTGTACTGGGCCAGGCCGGTCTGGGTTTCGCGGATCGCGTTGAGCACCACCCCATCGAAATGCGCCAAGGCCCCCTGGGTGGCGGCTTCAGCTTCATGGATACGCGCCCGGGCGCCGTTGGTCGGCACGGTCCAACTGATCATCGGGCCAAAGCCCCAGCGGTTGGTCGCCGGTTGGCCGAGGTTATCGAGCAGGCCCACGGTGCCGACGCTGGCGCCGATGGCGATGTCCGGGTACAGGGCGCCGGTAGCCACGCCGATGCGCGCGGTGGCGGCGGCCAATTGGCGTTCGGCCTGGCGCACGTCGGGGCGGCGCTTGAGCAACGTGGCACCGTCGCCCACCGGCAGCAATTGGGCGATGTGCGGCAACTCGGCGCAATCACCGATGCCCGCCGGCAATTGCTCCAGGGGTTTGGCCAGCAGCATCGACAAGCGATAGAGCCCCGCCTGACGCGCCGCCTGGTAGCGCGGCATCTCGGCGCGCAGGGATTTGTATTGGGTTTGCGAGCGCGTCACCTGGGTTTCATCGCCCCGGCCGGCATCGCGTAGGCGCTGGGTCAGCGTGGTGCTTTGCGCTTGCAGTTCCAGGGAACGGTTGGCAATCGCCAGTTCTTCATTCGCCGCACAGATTTGCGTGTAGGAGCGCACCACATCGGCCACCAGGGTGATGCGCGCGATGTCGGCGGCGGCCTGGGTGGCGTCGGCGCTGGCCTGGGCGCTTTCGATGCCGCGTTGCAGGGTGCCGAACAGGTCGAATTGATACGACGTGGTGATGCCCACGCTGCCGATGTTACCCACCGGGACTTTTTCCGACAGCAGGAAGGCTTCGCCGGATTCCTGCAAGCGTTGGGCCTCGGCCTTGGCGCCGGCACTCCAACCGCCGGCGGATTCGGCCTGCTGCACTTGATAGCGCGCGCGTTGCAGGTTGGCCGCAGCCACCCGCAGGTCGGTGTTGGAGGTCATGGCCTGGCGCACCAGTTCATCCAGACGCGGGTCGTTGTAGAGCTTCCACCAATCCGTCGGCACCGGCGCCGACACCACGTTCTTGCCATCGGACGGCAGTTGCCCTTGCAGATCGCCACGCTTGATCGCGGCGGTATCCGGCACCTGGTAATCCGGGCCGACCATCTGACAGGCCGACAGCAAAGAACCCAGGGCAACAATGGCTAACAACTGCTTCATGGCCGGGCTCCGGCCTTGGTTGAGTCGTCAATGATCGACACCGTGGCGGTACGTCCGGCGATCATGCGAAAGTCCGCCGGCACCTCATCAAAAGCAATGCGCACCGGGATGCGCTGGGCCAGGCGCACCCAGCTAAACGCCGGGTTGACGTTGGGCAACAGGTTGGAGCCGCTGCTGCGGTCGCGGTCTTCGATGCCGGCGACGATGCTCTGCACATGCCCATGCAAACGGGCGTTGTCACCGATCACGCGGATGTCCACACCCATGCCGACGTGGATGCCGTCGAGTTTGGTCTCTTCGAAATAACCGTCGATGTGGAACGAGTTGCTGTCCACCACCGACAGCACCGGGCGCCCAGCGGTGACGAACTCCTGAGTGCGCGGCGCGCGGTCGTTGACGTAGCCGTCCACGGGGCTGCGGATTACCGAGCGGTCGAGGTTGAGCTGCGCCGAGTCCACCGTCACCTGGGCTTCGGCCAGGGCCGATTGGGCGCGGGCCACGCGAGACTGGCTTTCTTCCAATTGCTCGCTGGGCACCAGGTTGCCCAGGCCACGGTTGCGCTTATATTCGCGCTGGGCCTGGGCCAGGGTTTCCTGGCGGTCGGCCACGGCGGCCTGGGCCTGACGCAGGGCCAGCTTGAAGCGGTCCTGATCGACGGCAAACAGCACCTGGCCTTTGCTCACCAGTTGGTTGTCGTGCACGTCCACGCGTTGGATCAGCCCGGACACGTCCGGGGCGATCTGCACGATATCGGCACGGATATGGCCGTCACGGGTCCACGGCGCAAACATGTAGTACATGACCATGCGCCACACCACCACGACCGCAAAACTCACGATCAGCAGCGTCAGGACCACACGGCCAATAGTCAAAAACGGTTTTTTCATGTCATCAGGTATCGACTGAGTGAGTCCACCGCGCCCAGCAACAGCGCGTAGAGCCCCACATTGAACAATGCCCGGTGCCAGACCAGGCGATAGAAGTGGAGACGGGTCAACAACCCATGCACCACCAGAAACAGCACGTACGTAATGCCCATCAGCACCAGCAGCGTGGGCAGGAACACCCCGCTGATATCCAGATCACCGATCATAAAGGCGCTCCATCGGGTAGCGGCGCTTCCATCTCCGTACCGCCAATAAATTCCACGCCGGGCAACAACGCCAGACGCAGGCCGGCCAGCGCATGCAGCAAATGCAGGCGGGTGTCGTCTTCGCCTTGCAGGCCCTGGCCATTAAGGGCGCGGCGCGTGCGGTCGAGGGTCATCAGCAGACCGCTGGGCGCGGGCAAGCGTTCACCCGCTTTCAGGCACGCCTTGAAGTAACCGCCCACACCCTCCACCACTTGGTTGAGCAGCACACGCGGCACGCCGAGGATGCGCGGCGAGTAGGCCAGCAGGTCCAACAGGTTGAGCGCCACGCGCAAATCGCGCAGGGCAATGCCGGTGTCCTGATTGGTCAGGGCCAGACGCGGAAGGTGCTGCATCAAACGGTCGAGCATCTGCACGGCCAGGTGCCGGTGCTCGGCCAGGGTCGCCGGCTCGGTCAGGCCGACGATGTCGTGCCAACTGAAACGCGTCAGGCGCTTGGCCGCCAGTTCGGCGCCGAACGGGCGCGCAATCAGCGTCCACACAAATGCGAAAAGCAGGCCCACGGGCCCGGCCAGGTTGACGTTGGCGAAGTTGAGGAAGTCGGCGTCGTAGGCGCCCTGGATGCTGATGAACGACGAGGTGTTAACCAGCGTCAGCAGCATGCCCAGGTAGAAGCGCGGCTGCACGGTCAGCGTGCCAATGCAGATAAACGGCACCGCGAACGCCAGCACCAGCATCGGAAAGTCGTGCAGGTTGGGCAGCACCAAAAACAGATAGAGGCTGGCAAACAGCACCGACATCGCCGTCCAGAAAAAGAACCGGTAGATCTGCGGCGCGGGGTCGTCCATCGAGGCGAAGAAACTGCACGCGACGGCGGCCAGGATCACCGCGCTGCCGCCGTCGGTCCAGCCCAGCAGAATCCACAGCGCCGAGGCGACGATAATCGCGGTGACGGTGGAAAACGCCGAGTAGAACATCAGGCCACGGTCGAGGAACGGCGTGAGCCGGCCCAAGCGCCAGTGGCGATAGACGGCGCGCCAGGTGTCCTGGCTCTCGCAGTGGATGGCGGTTTGCAGGCTGCGGCAGTCCTGCCACAGGTCGACCCATTCGCCGAGGCGGTACAGCGCGTTGGAAAACAGCAAGGTGTGGCGATCATCCAGCGCGTCGCCCTTGGGCTGTTGGGCTTCGATCTGGTCACGCAGGGCGCGCCAACTGTCCAGGGACGGATTGTCGGCACTGCTTTGCAGCCACTGGGCGGTGGCGTCCAGCAGCGGCTTGAGGCGTTCGAGAAACTGCGGCGCGCGCTGTTCGACGGCGTACAGCGCGTCATCCAGCTCCTCCACCACCGGCAGCAGGTGGATCATGCGCCCGCGCAGTTCTTTGGTATTGCGCACCGTCTGTGGACGCGCGCCTTCGTGGGGCAACTGGCCGATCATTAATTCCAAGGTGTTGAAGGTGGCGACCATGCCGCCGCGCAAGGTGCTGATTTCGTCAGGCTGCACCGTGCGCGTGAGGAACCGTTGGCTGTAGACCTGCGCATCGGCAAACCACTTGGCCACCGAACCGTCGAACACCGGCGCCAGGCGTCGTGGCCAGAACATCGCGCCGACCACGGCGGCCACCACAATGCCGAGGAAAATTTCTTCGGTACGCGCCTCGGCCACATCCCACACGGCCAGTGGGTTATCCACTACCGGCAGGGCAATCAACGGCAAGGTGTAGCCGGCCAGCATCAGCGCGTAGTTGTTGGCCGTGCGCAGGTGCATGGACAGAAACAGCAAGGTGCCCGTCCACAGCGCGATCACCACCACCAGGATGTACGGCGATTGCACGAACATCGGCACAAAAAACACCGCCGCCGCCGCCCCCATCAAGGTGCCGATGGCGCGGTACAGCGCTTTGGAGCTGGTGGGGCCGACAAACGGGCTGGAAACGATATACACCGTGGCCATTGCCCAATACGGACGGGGCATCTGCATCAGCATGGCGATATACAGGGCGATCATCGACGCCGCGAAGGTGCGTACGCCGTAGAACCAGTCGCGGGCGGGCGGGAAACCGGTGAAGAATCCGTTCAAAGCGTCGCCGCCTCAAAGGCACGCAACACCCGCAGGGCCGCCTCCATATCGGCGGGCGCGATATCCGCCAACACGTCTTTGCGCAGGCGCACCAGTTGCGCCTCTACCGCCTGCACCAGTTCGCGGCCACGTTCGGTGAGGCTCAAGGCCTTGGCGCGGCGGTCGTGGACGTCTTCGGTGCGGCACACATAGCCGCCGCTGCACAGCTGGTCGAGCAGGCGCACCAGGGACGGGCTTTCCATCCCCGACGCATGGGCGACCTTGACCTGATGCACACCGTCGCCCAAACGGCCGATCATCAACAACGGCACGGCGCAGGCTTCGGAAATACCGTAGCTCACCAGCGTGCTCTGGCAGATTTTGCGCCAATGACGGGCGCCCACCACCATGCTGCTGCTGAGGTTCATCTGGAGTTGTTCGAGGGATTGAGGCACTGGATAGTTCGCATACAGTTAGTTTGCTAACTATCAATATGGCGAAGGGATCGAATTGCGTCAAGTTTTGAAACAATTTAGCGATGGATGGAGGGTTAGTGCATGACACAGGTGGCAGGGGGCTTGCCCCCGATAGCAGTGGGTCAGGCAAACAAGCTGTTACTGGCACACCGTAATCGGGGGCAAGCCCCCTCCCACATTTGGATCGGTGTCAGCTTCAGGATTGTTGTGCGGCCTCGCCATCCAGGTGGCGCTGCCGATTCGAGTGATGGGCATATCCGACTGTCGCCAAGGTGACCCCCCCCCAAAAAAACCCAGGCGATTAGCGCCCAGATTTTTTTACTGCTCACCTTTTTTTACAAAACACCATTTTCAAAAGATTTTTTTTACACCCCTCGGCCATCCCGCAACATCAGATTCAACTCATCCACCACCTCCGCCCAATCCGCATCGTCCAAGATTTCCTCACGCAAAAATGCTTTCTGGCTGTCTGTCCAGAAAAACGCTTCTGCCAACTTCAAATCCGGCTTGAGTGGCGAGTGAGCGGTCACAAACTGATCAATACTGACCGGGTCATCCGGCAGTCCAAGCTGTTTGAACAGTGACGGCAAGCTGTGCACGGGCGATTCCATGGTGGGCTCCTGAGAAGATGAATGCCCAGAGTCTAGTTCAGGCGCCAGCCAGGCCAGTAATCGCTCGACGCCCTGTTTCACCGACAGCACGCCGGTGTCCAACACCAGCGATGCCAGGGGCGGCGGTTCATAGGGGGAGCCGATGCCGGTAAACCCCGGCAACTCGCCTTTACGCGCACGGGCGTAGTGCCCCTTGGGGTCGCGGCTTTCGCACACTGCCAGTGAGGCGCTGCACCACACTTCGCGATAATCGTCACCGAGGCGTTCGGCAAACACTGCGCGCAGGTCCGTCAGTGGCGCAATCATTGCCAGGATCACAATCTGCCCGTTGTTCACCAACAGCGCCGCCAGTTCGCTGGCGCGGCGGATGTTTTCCAGGCGGTCCTTATCGGAAAAACCCAGGTCTCGATTGAGCCCGCCGCGCAGGGTATCGCCGTCGAGTACCAGGGTCTGTCGGCCCTGTTCGAACAAGGCGGCTTGCAGGCCCTGGGCCAGGGTGGACTTGCCCGAGGCCGGCAGGCCGGTGAGCAGGATCGCCACGCCGCGATGCCCATTGCGCGCTTCGCGTTGACGGCGAGTGATGCTCGCCGTCGGCGCTACCAGGTTACTGGGCAACGGCACGGGGCACCGGCGCTGCGATATTGCCCGCCGCCCAAGCCGATTCGCGGCTGGCCAGGGCGCTGGCGATGCTTTGCACGCGGTCGGAGTCCAGTTGCTCCGGCAGCGGGTCGAGACCGGCGCTGGCGAAGATCTGCCCGTAGGCGTTGCGCAGATCGGCGTAGGCCAGGTCGCGGCGCAGGTCGGCCTGCAAGGTGTTGAGTTCACCCTGGATCAGGTCCAGCTCACCGATCCCGGCGGCCTCATGACGGTTGCGCAATTGACCGAGGATTTGCCCGTCGATATCGGCAAGTTGTTCGCTGGTTTTGAACTGGCGCACCGCGTCCTGAAAGTTGGCGTTGGCCACGTAGAGTTGCGCGAGCACGGCAATCGACATCGCCTGGCGCCGGGCGGTGGCGACTTCTTCACCGGCCTTGGCCACGTCGATGGCCGCCGGGGCGGAGATCACATTGAACAGGTTCCAGGTGACCTTGGCGCCGTAGTCGGCCCAGCGGTTGTCCACTAGAAACGAGTTGCTGTCGTAATGCCCGCCGGCCGAAAACTCCAGCCCCGGCAGCAAGCGCAGCATGGCTTTACGGGTTTCGGCGGCGCTGATGCGGGTCTGGTAATCCTGCTCGCGCAGTTCCGGGCGGTTGGCCAGGGCTTCCTGCTCCAGGCTGGCCAGGTTCACCTTGAGCTGAGGAACGCTGTAGTCATCGGGCGTGGCCAGTTTCAACTCAGTGCCCATGGGCAGATTGATCAGGGTCGACAGCTCGGTCTTGGCCAACGACAGGGCCCGGCGTTGCTCTTGCAACTGGCGTGTGGCTTCGATCAACGCACGCTGATAGCCGAGCGCCTGGACCGGGTCGCCGATACGCTGTTCGCTCATGCTCTGGCTATTGGCCTGGGCCTGGTCGACACGGGTCATGAGGCTGTCGATCTGGGTCAGCAGACGCTCGGCGGCCACCGCGCGCCAGTAGGCGGAACGCACGTCCTGCACGATGGTGTTGATCACCTTGCGTCGACGTTCCTGGATGATCAGGCGCTGATCGCCCTGCTGCTTGGCGCTGATGTAACTCACGCCGAAGTCGAGCACGTTCCACACCATGGTCAGGTCGGCCACGCGACGGTCGCGGTCCTGGGAGGTCGAGGGTTCCAGGGACTGGGTGCCGGTGAGCACACTCTGGCTGCTGGAGGCGTTGGTGTTGTTACGCCCGGCATAGCCAGCGGACAGGGCCATGCGCGGCAGCATGTCGAAACTGGACAGGTCGGATTGACGCTTGGCCAGCGCCTCTTCCATCACCTTCAAACGGCCTTCGAGGTTGTACTTGACCGCGCGAGCCATGGCCTCGTGCAGGGTCAGCGGGCCGCTCAACGGTTCCTGATCCTTGTACATGCCGTGTAGATCGCTGCGCGCGCGTTGCTCGCTGACGCTGCGCTCGATGGGGTCACTGGTGACTGCGCACCCGCTGATTGCAAGAGCCAGCAAGCTGGCACCGAATAACTTTTGAGCTGTATTCATCCGTGGACTGCCCCTGTTCCTGCGTCTTTAATTGAGTGTGTTCAAGCCTGCATTTCGCTGATGCCGACCTGCTGCAGTGCCAGCGCCAAGTCCATGACCTGGCGCTGTTCTTTGTCGTTGATCTGGTGCAATTGCTGGCCGAAGGTCGGCGCACCCAGTGCACCGCCCGAGCTTTTGATCGACTTGCTGTCGAACGCTTTGGAGTCGCTCGCGTCACCGTGGTTTTCGCGGTTGAACAGGCCCGACAAGGTACTTGAACCAAACACCCCGCCATCGCCGCCGCCAAACCCAAGGAACCCAGAGGCACCCGCAGCATTGCCGCCATCGATGCCGAATACCTGGGCGATATAACTCGGCGCCAGGGCGTTGTTGCGGATAAAGATGTTGCCGATCGGTGGCAAGCCGCCACCCAATTCACGCTGCTCGAACAATGCCGGGAAGCCAATCGGCGAGCCCAAGTTGCCGCTGGGCGGGCCAAAGATGATCGGTTGCAGCGGCGCGTCCGGCGCACTCGGTGGCGCCATCGGGCCATCGACGCGGAACAGCGGGTCGCCGGTCAGCGCGACGGTGTTGATCGCGTAGTTGCCGGAGTTGCTGAAACCGCTTCCGGCATTGCCCGCCGCATCCGTCACCAGGCTGGTGTCGAGGGTGATGAAGTTGCTCGGGTCATTAAGGTTGGCCGTCGGCGTGAGGAGGGCCGTCCAGGTCTTGCCGCCATCGCTGGTGGACAGATTGGACAAGGTGCCGTTAGCCACGCTCAGGTCATCCAGGTCGAAGCCACTGACTTTCTCGCTGAAGGTGAACGTTACCGTGGTGGTCTGGCCGACAGTGAGGTTCGGGTTGGCGACGGAGATAGTCGCAGTTGGCCGGTCGGCGTCGAGCGCATAGTTGTTGGAAATCGCAATGCCTGCACCGGCATTGCCCGCAGCGTCGTTGACCAGGCCGTTGTCCAGCACCACCAGGTTGGTGGGGTCAGTAATTGCGCCGGTCGGCGTCAACGTGGCCGTCCAGGTCTTGCCGCCGTCGCTGGTGGCAAGGTTGGACAAGGTGCCGTTGGCCACGCTCAGGTCCGACAGGTCAAACCCGCTGACCGCTTCGCTGAAGGTCACAGTGACCGTGGTGGTTTGCCCGATGCCCAGGAGGGCGTCCGCCACGGTGATGGTCGCGGTCGGCCGCTGGGTATCGATGCTGTAGTTGTTGGAGTCCGTGGTGCCGACGCCACTGTTGCCCGAGGCATTTGTCACGCCGCTGTTGTCCAGCACGATAAGGTTGCTGGTGTCGGTGATATTGCTGGTCGGCGTGAGCGTCGCGGTCCAGGTAACGCCGCCATCGCTGCTGCTGACCGCACTCAGAGTCCCGTTGGCGAGGGTCAGGTCAGCGTTGGTAAAGCCGCTGACGGCCTGGCTGAAGGTGATGGTCACCTGGGTGGTTTCGCCCGCTTTCAGTTGCGTGTCGGCCACCACGACGGTTGCCGTCGGCACCTCGGTGTTCACGGCATAGTTGGCGGAGCTGGTGGTGCCGGTGCCGCTGTTGCCCGCCAGGTCGGAGATGCCGGTGTTGTTCAGCACGATCAGGTTGGTGGTGTCGGTCACACTCAACGTGGGCGTGAACGTTGCCGTCCAGGTGATGCCGCCGTCGCTGCTGCTGACGTTGCTCAGGCTGCCATTGGCCACGCTCAGGTCGCTGTTGTCGAAGCCGGTGACGGCCTCGCTGAAGGTGATGGTCGCCAATGAGGTTTCGCCCGGGCGCAGGTCGCTGTCGCTCATGACAATCGTGGCCGTCGGCCGCTGGCTGTCGACGCTGTAGTTGTTGGAGTCGGTGGTGCCTGCGCCTGCGTTGCCCGCCAGGTCGGTGACGCCGGTGTTGTCCAGGGTGATCACGTTGCTGATGTCGGTGATGCTGGCGGTCGGGGTGAACGTTGCGGTCCAGGTGATACCGCCGTCGCTGCTGCTCACCGTGCTCAGGGTGCCATTGGCAATGGTCAGGTCGGCGTTAGTGAAACCGCTCACCGCCTCGCTGAACGTGATGGTCACCAGTGAAGTTTGACCGAGGCTCAGCGCCGCATCCGCGACCACAATGGTGGACGTAGGACGCACAGTATCAATCGCGTAATTGTTCGAGTCGGTGGTGCCGCTACCAGCATTGCCCGAGGCGTTGCTCACACCGGTATTGTCCAGGGTGATCAGGTTGGTGGCGTCGGTGACGCTGGTGGTCGGCGTAAGGATCGCGGTCCAGGTGATGCCGCCATCGCCGCTGGTCACAGTGCTCAGGGTGCCGTTGGCGACGGTCAGGTCGGCGTTGGTGAAGCCGGTGACCGCTTCGCTGAAGGTGATGGTCACCAATGAACTCGCACCAATACTCAGGGCCGGGTTCCCCACGATGATGGTCGCCGTGGGTCGCACGGTGTCGATGGTGAAGTTACCCGAGTTGGTGATACCCGTGCCGGCGTTGCCGGCCAGGTCGCTCACGCCCGCATTGCTCAGGCTGATCAGGTTGGTGGTGTCGTGGACACCTGCGGTCGGCGTGAAGGTGGCGGTCCAAGTGATACCACCGTCGCTGCTGCTCACAGTGCTCAGGATGCCATTGGCCACGCTCAGGTCGCTGTTATCGAACCCGGTCACCGCCTCGCTGAAAGTGATAGTCACCAGTGAAGTTTCACCGGCGCTCAACACCGGATCGGCCACCACGATGCTCGCGGTCGGGCGCACGCTGTCGAGCGCGTAGGTGTTGGATTCGGTGATTCCGGAGCCGGCGTTGCCGGCGATATCGACCACACCGGTGTTATCCAGGACGATCCGGTTGTTGTTCTGGCTGACTCCCGCTACCGGCGTCATGGTCGCGGTATAGGTGATGTTGTCGCTGGTGCTCAGGCTGCTGAGGGTACCGTTGTCGGTGGTCAGGTCGGCCAGACTCAAACCCGTCACCGCTTCGCTGAAGGTGATGGTCACCAGGGATGTGCTACCGATGCCCAGGTGCTCGTTGGTCACCACCACGGTGGCGGTCGGGCGCTGGGTGTCGATAGCGTAGTTGTTGGAAGCGCTGCTGCCCCAACCCGTATTGCCCGAAACCGCCGCCTGGACCCCGCTGTTGTCGAGGGTGATCTGGTTGGTGGCGTCGGCGAGGTTGTTGCTCGGCGTGAAGGTCGCGGTCCAGGTGATGCCGCCATCCATGGTGGTTACCCCGCTCAGGGTGCCGTTAGTGATGGTCAGGTCGGCGTTGCTGAAACCGGTGACCGCCTCGTTGAAGGTGATGGTCACCAGGGACGTGCCGCCGATATTCAACGCTGGATTCGCCACCACGACAGTCGCCGTCGGCAGTACGGTGTCGATGGTGAAGTTGGCCGACTGGGTCGTGCCGGAGCCCGCGTTGCCAGCAAGATCACTGACACCGGCATTGGCCAGGGTGATGGCATTGGTTGCGCTGTTGGTATTCGTAGCCGGCGTGAAGGTCGCGGTCCAAGTAATGCCGTCGGCGCTGTTCAAGCCGCTCAGGCTGCCTTGACTGACATTCAGGTCGGCCAGGCTGAAACCGCTCACCGCTTCGCTGAAGGTGATAGTCACTAGCGAGGTTTGCCCAGCGGTCAGCACCGGGTCAGCGACAACGATGGTCGCGGTCGGCCGCTCGGTGTCGATGCTGTAGGTGTTGGAACTGGTGGTGCCGGTGCCGATATTACCGCTGGTGTCGCTGTAGGCGGTGTTGTCCAGGGTGATCAGGTTGGTGGCGTCGGTGGTGCTCGCGCTCGGGGTAAAGGTTGCGGTCCAGGTGACGCCGCCGTCGAGGCTGCTCACCGGCGACAGCGTGCCGTTGGCGATCGTCAGGTCGGCGTTGGTGAATCCGACCACGGCTTCCGAAAAGGTAATGGTCACCTGCGAGGTGTCGCCGATTTTCAGCGTGTCGTTGGTGACTACAACGGTCGCCGTCGGGCGCACGCCATCGATGGCAATGTTGTTGGAGGTGGTGGTACCGCTGCCGGCGTTGCCAGCTGCATCCTGGACCCCGGTGTTGTCCAAGGTGATGTGGTTGCTTGCGCTGACGATTGCGGCGGTCGGCGTGAAGATGGCGCTCCAGGTGATGCCGCCATCACTGGTGATGACCGGGCTCAGGGTGCCGTTGGTCACCGTCAAATCATTGTTGGTAAACCCGGTCACGGCTTCGCTGAAGGTGATGGTCACCAGCGACGTTTGGCCGATCCCCAGGTTGGTCGCGCTGAACACAATGGTCGCGGTCGGCCGCACGGTATCGATGGCGTAGGTGTTGGACTGGGTCGTGCCGCTGCCAGCATTGCCCGCACCATCGGTAATCAACGTGTTGTTGAGCGTGACGAAATTACCGCTGTGGTTGACCGCGGCGTTGGGTGTGAGGACTGCCGTCCAGTGGGTGCCATCGACCTGGACTAGATTGCTCAGGCTGCCATTGGATGCGCTCAGGTCGGTCAGGTCCAGGTCGTTGACCGTTTCGCTGAAAGTGAGGTGTACCAGGGACGAACCGCCGATGTTGAGCGCGGTGTCGGATACCACGATGGTCGCGGTCGGCCGCACGGTATCGAT
>NZ_JAEILC010000060.1:0-19555 GCF_016307435.1 Pseudomonas sp. S4_EA_1b
GACCGGTTGAATCCGCCCTGACAGCCTTGGTCTGAATGAAACAGCACCTCTTTAGGACGACCTCTGAGCTCAACCGCCATCCGCAAAGCCTCGCAGGTCAGCGTGGCATCGGAAATCATCGAAAACGACCAGCCCACGATCCGACGGGCGAACAAATCCAGAATCGCAGCGAAATACAGCCACCGCTTGCCGACCTTGATGTACGTCACGTCGCCACACCACACCTGATTGACCGCCGTGACATCAAACTCACGCTTGAGCACGTGCGGTGCCACCAAAGCTTCTACGCCGGACGATTTGTACTTATGGCGTCGGCGCTGGCGGCTGGCGATCCCCGCTTCGCGCATCAAACTGCGAGCCAAGTACCGGCCGATGCGATGCCCTTTCTGTTGCAGCTCCTTCGCCAAAGTCCTCGCTCCCGCAGAAGCTCGCGATGCCTTGTGATGCTTGACCAGCGCGGCTTTAAGCTGCTCTCGCTGAGGGTTAGCCTTACCTTGGCGCTGACGCCAAGCGTAAAAGCTGCTGCGGTTGACGCCGAACGCCCGGCAACACCGATTAACGCCGTACTGCTCGTCCAACTCATCGATCAGCGTGAATGATCTTTGGCGTCCAAAAGCAGGAGAGCACTGGCCTTTTTTAGGATTTCGATGTCCAGGTCTTTCTCCCTGAGCAGGGCTTTGAGCCTCTGAATTTCTCGCTGGTCGGCGGTAATCGCCTTGGCGCCTACCGGCGTCGAGCCCAAACGCTCTTTGCGTACCTGATCGACCCAACGACGCAAGGCGGTAGGGCCTATATCCAAACTGGCACACACCTCGGTAACCGGCTGGCCTTCGTCCAGCACCATGCTGGCAGCCTTGAGCTTGAACTCACTCGAATAAGATTTACGCATATCCAAACACCTCAGATTTGGGCGCCATCATAGCGCCCGATTGAAGTGTCCAAAATCATTAGGCCAGTTCAGCTTGCCCCCGATATAGGTCTATCAGGCGATGAGGGTGTTGGCTGGCTCACTGCCATCGGGCCCCCGGCCACACCTATTCAGGCCTGTTCCAACTGTGCCAAGCGTTCCTCCAGCGCGGCGATTCGCGCTTCCAGCTCTTCGATACGTTCGGCGGACACCCCGCTGGTGCCACGCTCCACCGGGCTTGCCCGCGCCGCGATAATCGCCTCGATATCCGCCGGATCGCCCAGCGCATGGGTGTAACGGTCTTCCCGCTGCCCAGCCTGACGCGGCACCAGCACCGCCAGCCCACGGGCGATCAGGCGTTCGAGCTGGTGCACGACCTGTTCGGTATCCTCGAAATCATGCATGCGAGCGCTGCGAGTGAGCAGTTCGTTGACCGTCTGCGGGCCGCGCAGGAACAACAGCCCGATCAGGATCACCTGGGCCGGCACCAGTTCCAGCGCCTTGTCCACCCGATGTTCCCAGCGGTCGGCACGGCTGCCCATCACCAGGCGAGTGAAGCCTTGGCCTTCCAGCGCACGCAAGCTCTGGCCCACCTGGCCCTGGCTGAGGTTCATCACCGGCTCGCGGCTGGTTTTCTGGTTGCAGGCCAGTACCAGAGCGTTGAGGGTCAGGGGGTAGGTTTCCGGGTTGGTCGCCTGTTTTTCGATCAGGCAGCCCAGCAGGCGGATTTCCGTGCTGTTCAGGCGCGGCTCAGGGGTATCGGTGTCGTGCTCGGCGGTCATCGCGCGTTCCCTATGCAGTGAAGGTCCTTAGCCTATCCCTGAAAAAATAAAAGACAAGCAGCGGGCATGGCTATAATCGCCGCTGGTTGCAACCCCGCCATTACCGATGAGAGTGCCATGACTATTTCCCTGTACGCCGCCTCCGTTCCTGTGTTCAAACAAATGCTCAACGCCCTGAGCGATGTGCTGAACAAGGCCGAAGCCCACGCTACGGCCAAGAACATCGAGCCCAATGCCTTGCTGCAAGCGCGTCTGTTTCCTGACATGTTCCCGCTGGTGCGCCAGGTGCAGATCGCCGTCGACTTCGCCAAGGGCGTTTCTGCGCGCCTGGCCGAGATCGAAGTGCCTAAATATGACGACAACGAAGTGACCTTCGCCGACCTGCAAGCCCTGATCGCCAAGGTGCTGGCCTTTATCGACACCCTCAAGGCCGAGCAAATCGACGGCAAGGAAGGCATCGAAATCGTCACCCGTCCAGGCACCCCGAAAGAGAAGCGCTTCAGCGGCCAGTCCTACTTGCTGACATACGGCCTGCCGCAGTTCTTCTTCCACGTCACCACCGCGTATGCGCTGCTGCGTCACAACGGCGTGGAAGTGGGCAAGCGCGACTACATGGGCGCTTTCTAAGCTCAAGCGTCAAAAAAGCCCGGTGTCGTTCCACGTTGAACGGCACCGGGTTTTTTTATGGGTGGCGGTTATGAATTCCCTGACCTTGTCGGAAAAGGTTACAGAAGGGCGGTGAACCAAGTCTTTCTGCCGCGGCACTCACCAGGCGATGAGGCATGTGCCTCCCCCCAATCCCCGTGAGTGTATGAGAGGCTTTAGATGATCACGACGCCCCACCTGTCAGCTGCTGTATCGCGTTTTTCTTCGTCGCACACGTCCTCGCCTGTGCTGGATAGCCAGGGCGCCTCTTCGGTTTTGCCCGGCCCGACCACCCGTGTCCGGCGAGAGGCGTCGGGCGAGGCAACGGCGGTGGGCCAAACCCCGACCTCGGAAGCAAATGAAGGAAGCACTGAACAGGCGCAGAGCGCCGATAAACGCGATGCGGGCAATCGACGCGACCTTGAGAAGTTCGTGCATGGGTTGCTGAACGTGTACGTGAAGGGCGACAAGTATCTGGATGAACAGGCGGCTTTGCATGCTTACCGATATCCGGGGGGCCGGCCTTACGACCGCGCCCAAGGGTTCACCAATTATTTGCGCAGTCAATGGATCCAACTGGACCCTGATTCCGGCTTTCAACTCAATAACGAGTCAAAGGCCGGGCAGCGCGTGAATCTTTTAGATTTCATTGATGGCCTTGGCTGGGAGCGACCGACCACGATGGCCGAGGTGCGGAATATGAGCGGGGCCGTGTTCCGCCTTTATCGGTCCTCGCCGTTGCCATCCGGCGATCTGGGCGGTGGGTTGTCTTGGCCAATTCCCCTTGATCAATCCACCCAAAAAGCGATTCACGAGGCTTCCAGCTCCGACGTGTATCGTTCGCTCCAGCACGGTGAACTGCCGGCGACGAATAACGGAGCGGTGCTGATGCTTCAACGCCATCAATGGTCAAATGCCGAGCTGAAGGATCCGCGCACCGCCCTGCTGAACATGATCAATGCACCGGCCGCACGAACGGTAGGTGAGCAGCTGCGGGCGCGGTTCAACGGGGCCGGCAGTCCTCAGGATTGGCTGCTTTCAATGCTTCAGGTGGGGGCCAATGGCCATTCGGTGATGCATCCAAACGAAAAAAACAAGCTGGCCGGCTATGATCTGTCCCAGCGCGATAATTGGGGTAAACCCTTGTCGTCGGTGGTGAAAGGGCTGACTGACCATCTGGCGCAGACCTACGGCCGAAACGCGCCAGTCGTAGCGTATTTGTTACTGTCACACCACGCGCCAGAGCTGCTGGTCAAAGACGTTCCAGCTTCTATCACCTATGGTTCGCCGGGATGGGTTGGCCTCAAAGCCATCGTCGCCAAGGCCAACTTCCACACGCCTGGCTCGGCAGCAGGGCAGACCTATGAGGCGTTGGTCAAGAACGACCTTGAGCCCGTTAGCAGCGCCGAAAGAGACGTGGAAGCCTTGGCGGGGCGGGAGGCGTTGATCCACTGGGCCGTAGCGGACGGTGCAATTGCAAAGCGCGATGACAACAATTACACGGACGACGAAATTGAGAGGGCGCGCACGCTCTCCAGCGAACGCTTGGAGACCCTGAAAAAAGCCTCCGACGCGCAACGTGAGCCATTAGTGCCCCGTAAGGAAAAGGCGCTGCAGATCCTCAAGGAGCATTTGTCGGGGAAATTCCCTAATGTCGATTTTGAAGCCAAGGTGCTGATGCCCACCGAGGCTCATCAGTATTTGCGGGGGCCTTATTCGATTCTGGATATTTATCTCGAACCGCAATTGCATACCCGCTGGTACTCCACTGACCCTGCAGTGCCCTTTGCTGACATGTTCGAAACGTTCCGGCGCATTCCGCCCATCGACAACTATGAAAAGGAAGTCTCCGACTACTACGACGCGCTCCAGGAGGCCATGGGTGTCACGGTCAAACACTTGATGTCCCAACTGCCTGTGCAGGACAGAGAAGCCCTGGAGTATGGCGAGCTGAGCGTTTATGCCGAAGAAAAAACCACCTCGAGTCGTGAGAGTTGGGGAAAGTATCGGGGGCCTGAAAAAAGGGTGAGTGAGCAGCCCGCTGATAGCCGTTCGTTATTGTTCGTCACGAAGTATGGGGCAACCAAAACGGTCTATGAGGTCAACCCCCAGCAGGGTTATATCCGCAAGCGCACTGATTTGACGGGCGACCTGAAACCGGGTCTGAAGGGTGAATGGTCCGGTCCCTTGACTGAGCGAGCCAATCCTGGCGTCAGGCGAATCTACAGCCGCCCGTCGATTCGCGAAGTGGTGGCAGATGGAGAAGAGGCACAGCAGAAACGACGTGCACGGGAAAAGGCCCCGGGGCCTGTGCAAACCTTCACGTCTGACCGGACTCAGTACATCACCGATACCGTGCTGAGCAATATCTTCAAGCCCGGAGAGCGAGAAGTGCTAGTCCAGAAAGCCAGAGGCATCACCACATTCGATACCGAAGTGACGGTGTTTGAAGAGATACAGGCGGTGACCCGGACCTTGGTGCCTTTTGCGTCCGCTATCGACAGGTTTCAAAAGGGAAAGGTAGGCGAGGGGCTTGGTTTTCTGGCATTTGACGTGTTGGGGTTTGCGGTGGGAGGCATTTTCGCAGGGGCTAAAATCGCGAGGCTGGGCCCCGGGCTTTCAGGCCGGGCTGGCGGCATCCTGACACGGGGTGCGATCAGCGCGGCCAACCCGTTTGCCGGAGGAAAAGCCATCGTCTCCAGAGGCCTGCCTTGGTGGCAGTCGGCATGGGGCAAAGGGACCTCCACCTGGCGCATCATTGCGGCGAATCGCGGTGTGGACCGGGCTCATCAGGATAAAAAAGATGGCGTCACCGTCGGCACTTATACAAATACTCTCGGCGACTCAATACGTATCACGGCTCAGTTGGATGAAATAACCGGGAAATGGTACGGCTATGATCGGACAACCCGTTCGCGGTTTGGCATACCGCTTGAAGGCTTCAGTCCTGATAGCACCAGTGCTTGATGCTTTCGCCCCGGGACAGCCCTTGAACAGGCCGTCCCGGGGGATCGGTTATCTTTGTTTGCCCAGGCACGCTGCCGCAGTGAACAGCACATCGGTGGACGAATTGAGCGCGGTTTCCGCCGAATCCTGCAGTACACCGATGATGAAACCTACGGCGACCACCTGCATGGCGATCTCACTCGGGATGCCGAACAGGCTGCACGCCAGGGGAATCAGCAACAACGAACCGCCGGCCACGCCCGAGGCGCCGCAGGCACAAATGGCCGCGACCACGCTGAGTAACACGGCGGTCGGCAGGTCGACACTGATGCCCAGTGTGTGCACGGCGGCCAGGCTCAGCACGGTGATGGTGATCGCGGCGCCGGCCATGTTGATGGTGGCGCCCAGCGGGATCGACACCGAATAGGTGTCCTCATGCAGGCCGAGGCGCTCGCTCAATGCAAGGTTGACTGGAATGTTCGCCGCCGAGCTGCGGGTGAAGAACGCAGTGATGCCGCTTTCGCGCAGGCACAGCAGTACCAGCGGGTACGGGTTGCCGCGCAGTTTCCAGAACACAATGGCCGGGTTGATCACCAGCGCGACGAACAGCATGCAGCCGATCAGCACCACCAGCAGATGGGCGTAGCCGAGCAGGGCGCTGAACCCGGAGGTGGCCAAGGTGGAGGCCACCAGGCCGAAAATGCCCAGCGGCGCAAAGCGAATCACCACGCGCACAATCAAGGTCACGCCGTTGGACAGGTCATCGAGCACAGTGCGGGTAGTTTCGCCGGCATGCCGGATCGCGATGCCCATGCCAATGGCCCAGGCCAGGATGCCGATGAAATTGGCATTCATCAGCGCGCTTACCGGATTGTCCACCACGCTCAGCAACAGGCTTTGCAAAACTTCGCCGATACCGCCGGGCGCGCTCACTGTGGCGTCATGGGTGGCCAACACCAGTGTTGACGGGAACCACATGCTGGCGACCACCGCGACCACGGCGGCGGCGAACGTGCCGAGCAAATACAGGAACAGGATTGGGCGAATATGGGTTTCCTGGCCGTGCTTATGGTTGGCGATCGACGCCATTACCAGCACAAACACCAGAATCGGCGCCACGGCCTTGAGCGCGGTGACGAACACCTTGCCGATAAACCCGGTGGCTTTGGCTGCTTCGGGCAGTAGCAATGCCAGGAGAATCCCGGCGATCAAGCCGATGACGATTTGCGTGACCAGGCTGACGCGGGTCAGGCGTTTAAGGAGCGAAGGGGCAGCAGTCATAAAGAGGTTGTCTCTAGTTTTTTTAATGTGCGCAGCCCCATGAGCAGAAGGGGCTGTAGGAAGCAGGGCGCGAAGTCTAGCATGCTGTGGTGCGTGCTCCGGCGGCTGCGGCATCGCGTCACCCGCTTTGGCCAAAGCCGGACATACTCTGTTAAGCTTCTGGCCTCTCACCTTTCCTATCCGTCAGCGGGCCCTTCGGGCTGTCGTTGATGTCGTTGTTTCTGGAGTTTTCATGCTGTTTCCCATCCTGCTGCTGTCGGCCGCCGGTTTTACCGTGCTGACCACGGAATTCATCATTGTCGGGCTGCTGCCATCGATTGCCCGCGACCTGAATGTCAGCGTGTCCCAAGCCGGGCTGTTGGTGACCTTGTTTGCGTTTACCGTGGCGGCGTTCGGGCCGTTTCTGACGGCCTATTGCGCGCGTTTCCCACACAAGCGTCTGTTTATCAGCATTCTGATTCTGTTCGGCGCGGCCAACGCCGTGGCCGCGCTGGCGCCGAATATCTGGGTGATGGCATTGGCACGACTGATCCCGGCCCTGGGCTTGCCGGTGTTCTGGGCCTTGGCAAGCGAGACGGCGGTGGACATCGTCGGCCCGGACTATGCCGGGCGCGCCATTGAGAAGATCGGTTTCGGCATCGTCTGCGCCACGGTGTTTGGCATCCCAGTGGGCACGTTGATTTCCGATGCGTTCGGCTGGCGCACGGCGTTCGCCATTCTGGCGGTGGTGGCCCTGGCCAAGGCCTTGCTGTTGTTCATCTACCTGCCGGTAACCCGGCCGAAGAATGATCAAGTGAGTCTGCGCTCGCAGTTCAAGATCCTGCGCAACCCCTTGATGCAGGGCCATATCCTGCTGTCGATCCTGGTATTCAGCGGTATGTTCACTGCCTATACCTACCTGGCGGACATCCTTGAACGCCTGGCCGGCTTCGATGGCACGTTGGTGGGCTGGTGTCTGATGGGCTTTGGCGCGGTGGGCTTGCTTGGCAATGCCTTGGGCGGCCGTGCGGTGGATCGCCATCCGTTGATCGCATCCATGGTGTTCTGCGGGTTTATGATCGCGGGCATGGTCGCGCTGGTGCCGGCCATTCATTCCACCATCGGTCTGGCGGCGGCGATGGCGGTGTGGGGTGTGACCCAGGCGGCGCTGTTTCTGGTCAGCCATGTGCGGCTGATGAAGGCCGCGCCCCATGCGCCGGCGTTCGCCGCGTCGCTGAACATTGCCGGGGCAAACCTGGGCATCGGCTTGGGGGCGATGGTCGGTGGTCATGTGATCGATACCTTCGGCCTCGGCAGCCTGGGGTTCGCGGCGTCTGGGTTTATCCTGGTGTCGATCCTGCTGGCGCTGTGGCTGATGACCGCCAGGCAGCCGGTGGCGTCCAACGCCTGAGCGGTCAGGGCAGGGCAGTGAACAATTCGCGCCGCGCGCCTTCGGTAATCGCCACGATGCCCGGGTGCTTGACCTTGCGCTCCACCGAGATCGCATAGAACGACTCGGTGACCGCGTCGGTCTGGCCGATCAGCGCCACACCGTACTGGCGCACCACCTCGTCGGCAATCACGCTGGGGGCGATGAAAATCCCGCTGCCGGATTGGCCAAACGCCTGCATCAAGGCGCTGTCGTCGAACTCGCCGATGATCTTCGGCTGGATCTGCTGCTCGGCGAACCAGCGCTGCAAGCGGCTACGCACTACGGTTTCCGCGCCTGGAATCAGCAGCGGCGCGCCGTGCAGGCACTGTGGGAATGGGCCGGTATGGCGGTCGGCCAATGCCTGGGTGGCGAAAAAACTGATGCCGCACTCTCCCAGTTTCTGGCTGTAGCCTTTGATATCCAGGTGCGTGGGCATGGGGCTGTCGGAAATCACCAGGTCCAAGCGCTGGATCGCCAGATCCGCCAGCAGGCGTTCGAGTTTGTCCTCGCGGCAGGTAATACGCAGCGGCTCGCTCAATTCCATGGTCGGCGCGATCAGCCGGTAAACGATGGATTTGGGCACCACATCCGCCACCCCGACCCGAAACACAATCTGCTGTTCCTTGGGCTGCGCGCGCAGCATGGCTTCCAACTCATTGCCGGTCTGGAACATCTGTTCGGCGTAGGGCAGCGCTTGCCGCCCGGCTTCGGTCAGCTCCAGTTGGCGCCCGACCCGCTGAAACAACGCGATGCCGAACGTCTGTTCAAGCAGGCTGAGTTGCCCGCTGATGGTCTGGGGCGTGAGGTTCAATTGCTCGCATGCGCGCACGATGCTGCCGGTTTTGGCCACGACCCAGAAGTAATGCAGTTGTCGATAATTGAGCATGAGAGTGGTCACTTCGTAAAAATCGAAGTATACGCTGGAAAAATACGAATTTTGCTGAAGTGTTGCTCTGCATAGAATGCGTCGCTATCGCGGGGCCACTATTGGGACCCAAGTGTTCTAACGAGGGATACAGCATGAAACTCAATTCTTTCGGCGCGGCCTCGTTGCTTGCGCTTTCATTGGTGATGATCAGCGGTTGCGATCAGGTCGAAAAAAGTGCGCAGCAAGTGATCGGCAAGGCCTCGGAGTCGGCCAAGCAGGTAATCGACGATACTCAGAAAGCCGCCGAGCAAGCCCTGAGTGAAGCCACGCAAGGCCTGATCAACCCGCAGAAGAAAGACGATCAGGCGGATAAAACCGACGAATCGAATAGCCAAGAAACCTAATTCTCCAGCACACCACCAGGACTGACCTATGGATTACCTTGTACAACTGGCCGCCAGCCCCACCGCGTGGATCGCCCTGGCGACCTTGATCGTGATGGAAATCGTGCTGGGTATCGATAACCTGATCTTTATCTCGATCCTCACCAACAAATTGCCGGAGAAGCACCGGGCCAAGGCGCGGCGCATCGGTATCAGCATGGCCCTGGTCCTGCGCCTGGGCTTGTTGAGCACCATCGCCTTTATCGTGCAGCTCACTGCGCCGGTGTTCGAGGTGTTCGGGCAGGCGTTTTCGTGGAAGGACATGATCCTGATCGCCGGTGGCCTGTTCCTGGTGTGGAAGGCTACCACCGAGATCCATCACAGCATGGACCCGGAGCCCGAAGAGAAAGAAAGCACCAGCAACGCCGTGACCATCGGTTTTGCGGCGGCCATCGGGCAGATCCTGTTGCTGGACCTGGTGTTTTCCATCGACAGCATCATCACGGCGGTGGGCATGACCGAACACTTGCCGATCATGATCATTGCCGTGGTGACCTCGGTGATCGTGATGCTGGTCGCGGCCGAACCGCTGGCCAAGTTCATCAACGACAACCCGACGGTGGTGATGCTGGCCCTGGGCTTCCTGATCATGATCGGCATGACCTTGATCGCCGAAGGCTTTGGCGCCCATGTGCCTAAAGGCTATGTGTACGCAGCCATGGCGTTCTCGGCGGCCATTGAGTGCCTGAATATCGCCCGGCGCAACCGCCATAAGCGTTTGCTCGCTGCGCGTCAGTAAACCCTGAAACAAACAGGCCGGCTGTGCTCATAAGAGCCCAGCCGGCCTTTTGCTGTCTGGTAGAATCCGCGCACTTGATAGTTTGAGGTCCAGCATGAACGAGCCGATTCGCCTTACCCAATACAGCCACGGCGCGGGTTGTGGCTGCAAGATTTCACCCCAGGTCCTGGAAGTGATCCTCGCCGGCAGCGGTGCGCAGAACCTCGACCCCAACCTGTGGGTGGGCAATGCTTCGCGGGACGACGCGGCGGTGTACGCCATCGACGACGAGCGCGGTGTGGTCTCCACCACCGACTTTTTCATGCCGATCGTCGACGATCCCTTCGATTTCGGTCGAATTGCCGCCACAAACGCCATCAGTGATATCTACGCCATGGGTGGCGATCCATTGATGGCCATTGCGATCCTGGGCTGGCCGGTGAATGTGCTGGCCCCGGAAGTGGCCCGCGAGGTCATCCGTGGTGGTCGCTCGGTCTGCGATGCGGCCGGTATCCCCCTGGCGGGCGGGCACTCCATCGACGCGCCGGAGCCGATTTTTGGCCTGGCGGTCACCGGCATCGTGCAAAAGCGCCATATGAAGCGCAACGACACCGCTACCGCCGGCTGCAGGCTCTACCTGACCAAGCCCCTGGGCATCGGCATCCTCACCACGGCCGAGAAGAAGGGCAAGTTGCGCGAGGCCGATATCGGCCTGGCTCGCGACTGGATGTGCACCCTCAACAAGCCCGGGAGCCGCTTCGGTAAACTGGCCGGCGTCACCGCCATGACCGATGTCACCGGTTTCGGCCTGTTGGGGCATCTGGTGGAAATGGCGGATGGCAGCGGCCTGACCGCACGCATCGAGTACGCCAATGTCCCACGCCTGCCGGGGATCGAGGACTATCTGGATCAGGGCTGTATGCCCGGCGGCACCTTGCGTAACTTCGACAGCTACGCCAGCAAGCTCGGGCGTTTGCAGGAACTGCACAAGCGCGTGCTGTGCGACCCGCAGACCAGTGGCGGCCTGCTGATCGCGGTCACCCCCGAAGGCGACGCCGATTTCCACGCTGTGGCCGCCGAACTGGGCCTGAACCTGGCGCCTATCGGTGAACTGGTCGAGCGACAGACCCACGCGGTAGAGGTGGTTTGATGGCAACTGACATCACCGACTATCGCAGCATTTTCCTTAACGACCGGCCGATGATGGATACCCGCGCGCCGGTGGAGTTCGTCAAAGGCGCCTTTCCGGGCGTGGTCAACCTGCCGCTGATGACCGATGACGAACGCCAGCGCGTCGGCACCTGCTACAAGCAGCAAGGCCAGCAAGCCGCCATTGTGCTGGGGCATGAACTGGTATCCGGCGCGATCAAGGCTGAGCGCATCGAACGCTGGGCGCAGTTCGCTCAGGCTCATCCTGATGGCTATCTGTACTGCTTTCGTGGCGGGCTGCGCTCGCAGATTGTGCAGCAGTGGCTCAAGACAGAGGCCGGTATCGACTACCCGCGCGTCGGCGGGGGTTACAAAGCCATGCGTACGTTTTTGCTTGAAACCATGGAGCAAGCCACCCAGCAGTGTGATTTTGTGTTGCTCGGCGGCATGACCGGCACCGGCAAGACCGAAGTCCTCGGCCACTTGCGCAACGCCCTGGACCTGGAAGGCCACGCCAACCACCGCGGTTCCAGCTTCGGCAAACGGGCCACGGCGCAACCGTCCAACATCGACTTCGAGAATCGCCTGGCTGTGGACCTGCTGAAAAAACGCGCGGCCGGCATCGAGCAGTTCGTGGTGGAGGACGAAAGCCGCATGATAGGCAGTTGCGCGCTGCCGTTGCCGTTGCACAAAGGCATGCAAACGTATCCGATGGTGTGGCTGGAAGACAGCCTGCAAGGGCGCGTCGAACGTATCCTGCGCGATTACGTGGTTGACCTGTGTGCCGAGTTCATTGCCACGTTTGGCGAACAGGGCCAGACGCTGTTCGGCGAGCGGCTGACCCAGAGCCTGGCCAATATCCACAAGCGCCTCGGGGGCGAACGGTTCCAACGCTTGCAGGCGATTCTGCAGGACGCCCTGGCCGAACAGGCGCGCAGCGGCGCCGTGGACCTGCACCGTGGCTGGATCGAAGGCCTGCTGCGTGAGTACTACGACCCGATGTACGCCTTCCAGCGCGAAAGCAAAGGCGCCCGCATCGAATTCGCGGGCGAGCAGGGGGCAGTGGTGGAATATTTGCGCGAGCGCAGTACGCGGCGCGAGTGAGGGGGATACCGGGGCCTATCGCGCCGCGTTGCCTGTGGCAGGGGGCTTGCCCTAATGCCAGTCTGTTAAGGCTCAGTTGACCCAGCCCAGGCGATAGCTATCAAAGGTGGGAGGGGGCTTGCCCCCGATAGCGCCCTCAGCCCCCCCCACCGCATGTTTAAAGCACCACCACCGCAATCAACCCGCACACCACGCCCATCAGCATGGTCAGCCCGGCCACCGTTACCAGCACCCGCGCGTCGAAATCCTTGCGCAGCATCAGCAGGGACGGCAGGCTCACGCTCGGCAACGTCATCAGCAAGGCCACGGCCGGGCCGGTGCCCATGCCCAGGGTCATCATGGTTTGAACGATAGGGATCTCGGCCGCCGTAGGAATTACGAACAATGTGCCGACGATCGCCAGCGGTACGAGCCACACCAGGCTGTTGGCCATGGCTCCGTCTACGTGAGGGAACAGCCACACCCGCGCGGCACCGAGGATCAGCACGGCCAGGATGTACACCGGAATGGTGCTCCAGAACAGCTGCCACAACGTGCGCATCCAGCGGCTGAAAAAGGGTTGGGCTTCGACCTGGCTCACATCGGCCACCGCTTCCAGCGCGGCTTCCGGCACCTGATCGGGGCGTGCGATGCGCTGCGCCACCAACGACACCCCCACCACCAGCACAATGCCCGCCACCAGACGCAGCGCGGTAAACCCCCAGCCCAGCACAAAGCCCATGAACACCAGCGTCGCCGGATTCAGTACCGGGTTGGCGATCCAAAACGCCAGCGCCGCGCCCACCGACACCTGTTGCCGACGCATGCTCGCCGCCACCGGCGCCGCGCAGCAGCTGCACATCATCCCCGGCAAGGCAAACAGCCCGCCGCGTACGGTTGAGCCCAGCCCGGCCCGGCCGAACAGGCGCAGCAGCCAGTCGCGCGGGATCAGCACTTGCAGCAGCGAACCGAGGATTACCGCCAGGACTGCGGCTTTCCAGATCGCCAGGAAATACACCTGGGCATAGGCCAACGCCGCCGCCAGGGGCGAGCTTTGCTGATCATTGAGAATCGAGGCGCCGATGCTGTGGTTGTCAGCAGCCACAAACGCCTTGAAGTAGTAGGGCGACCACTTGACGTAGTAGAGGCCGACACAGGCCACCAGCAGGAACAGCGCCGGTTTCCACCAGAACGACCAGCCCCGGACGGGCTGGGTGGAGAGAAGGTTGGACATGGGGATGATCCGCAGATGAGTCGATAGCCGCGCATCATACGCTGTCAACTGTCGGCGCTCACCTGTGTCGGCTCTGGGCAGTTCTGTTCGCCGTCGTTCAGGCCCTGTTTGTAGTTGCGGCTCAGCAACGAGGCCTTGCCGTTGTGCCAGGTCAGCGTCAATACGTAAAGGGTGTCGTAGTCGCTGCCGGACCAGTCGTCGGTGATGGTGTGCTTCTCGCCCGACGCCTCACTCGCCACCTTGTTGATCAACTCCGGCAGATAGCCATGGGACCAGGCGGTGTAGATGGTGGCGTTGTGGTATTTGTCTTCGACCAACTCATCGGCCAGGTCGCTGGTGTCATTGGCCGAGAAATTGATGTTGACCGGCAGGCCCAGCTTGATGGCGCTGGGGCTGATGGTCATCAGTGGGCGAATGTAGCTGTAGGAATTATCCAGCTCGCCTTCCTCGACATTGCGCGTCGGGTTAGCGGCGAACACAAAATCCGCCGGGCCGAATTTTTCCGGCAACACCGTGGCCAGGTTCATCGCGCGGTTCAGGCCCTGGCAATTGAGTTGGCCCAGGCCGCCGGCGGGTTTTTCGCCGTGGCGCAGGAATACCAAGGTCTGCACGCCGTCCACCGGCTGAGCGCGGCTTTCCGGCGCGTCAAGGAGGGCCGCTGTGGCACCGCCGACCAGCAGCAGCGGTAACATGATGTAGGAATAGCGTTTGAGTCGTTGCACAAGGCGCAGAGGCTTGATCGTCATTTTAGGTTCGAGTCTTCATGCGTCGCGTTAAGGCGGACACGCCTGGCCCCAGTGACGCACGTGCGTCCCGAGGTGTTCCTTGTCTATCTAGCCAGGTGCCTCCCTTCACCCTATGAGCGCCTTTAAGAGTGCGGCGGGGCGTATTGGTTCGCCCGGACGGGATAATAGCCAGGCGATGTTGCGCATTGATGACCCATGCACGACAGCGCGGGGATGACTATCATGAGGGCTTTCTGCCTCAGGGACTGTCCCGATGAACGCACTTGCCGCATTCCCGATCAACAGCAAATGGCCCGCACAGCACCCCGAACGCTTGCAACTGTATTCGCTGCCTACGCCCAACGGCGTCAAAGTCTCGATCATGCTCGAAGAACTGGGCCTGCCGTATGAGGCGCACAAGATCAATTTCGAAACTCAGGACCAATTGTCCCCCGAGTTCCTGTCTCTGAACCCCAACAACAAGATCCCCGCGATCATCGATCCCAACGGCCCGGGCGGTCAGCCGCTGGCGTTGTTCGAGTCGGGGGCGATCCTGATTTACCTGGCGGAAAAAACCAGCCAGTTGCTCTCCGAAGACCCGGCCACCCGTTACGAGACAATCCAATGGCTGATGTTCCAGATGGGCGGCATCGGCCCGATGTTCGGCCAGTTGGGGTTCTTCAACAAATTTGCCGGTAAGGACTACGAAGACAAACGCCCCCGCGATCGCTATGCCGCCGAGTCGCGGCGGTTGCTGCAGGTGCTGGAAAAACGCCTGCTGGGCCGCACCTGGCTTATGGGCGATGACTACAGCATCGCCGACATCGCCACCTTCCCTTGGATCCGTAACTTGATCGGCTTTTATGAGTCCGGCGATCTGGTAGGCATTGCCGATTTCCCTAACGTCCTGCGCGCGCTCGACGGTTTTGTCGCACGCCCGGCCGTGATCCGTGGCCTGAATATTCCGAGTTGATCCATGCCGACTTTCGATTTCAAACAACTGGATGTATTCAGCAGCGTATCGCTCAAGGGCAACCCGCTGGCCGTCGTCCTCGGTGCAGACAGCCTCAGCGACCAACAGATGGCCGACTTCGCCAAGTGGACGAACCTCAGTGAAACCACGTTTTTGCTGACTCCGCGCGACCCTCGTGCCGACTACCGAGTAAGGATCTTTACCACGTTGCAGGAGTTGCCGTTCGCCGGCCACCCGACGCTGGGCACTTGCCACGCATGGCTCCAGGCTGGCGGCGTGCCCAAAGGCGAGGAGATTATCCAGGAGTGTGAAATCGGCCTGGTGCGTATCCGTCGCCAAGGCGCCGAGTTGGCGTTTATTGCGCCGCCGTTGTTACGCTCCGGTGCCGTCGACGCGCCGCTGCTTGAGCGTGTACGCCTGGGGTTGGGGCTGCCGCCGGACAGCATCGTGCGCAGTCAGTGGGTCGACAATGGTGCAGGGTGGCTTGCGCTCATGTTGGCTGATCGTGACCAGCTCCTGGCGTTGCAGCCGGACTATTCACAGCTATTGGGGTTAGCCGTCGGCGTGATCGCCCCGTGCAACCCGGTACGCGACGACGTGGACGCGCAGTTTGAGGTGCGTGCTTTTGTCGCAGGCGATGGCGCCCAGGAAGATCCGGCCACCGGCAGCCTGAATGCGGGCGTCGCGCAATGGCTGCTCAGCGAAGGGCTTGCGCCGCCATGCTACGTGGTCAGTCAGGGCACGGCCATAGGGCGTGCGGGGCGTATTCGCGTTGAACGTCAAGGCGATGAAATCTGGGTCGGTGGCGCTGTCGCCGTGTGCATCGAAGGGCGTCTACAGCTCTAGATCAATACATTATTGCGCCCCTGGCAATACACTGTTGGCCCCTCGGCGTTTGTGCTGCCGGGGCCAAGGGGCATAAGCTTTCGCCCCAAAGATTTCTGCCATTTTTTCAGGAAAGCCATGACCAGCCAGTTCCCCCAAGCCCGTCCACGCCGCCTGCGCCGCTCCCCGGAGCTGCGTGGTCTGTTCCAGGAAACCGAGTTCACCCTCAACAACCTGGTGCTGCCGATTTTCGTCGAGGAAGAAATCGACGACTTCGTGCCGATTACCAGCATGCCGGGCGTGCGACGCATCCCTGAGAAAAAACTGGCCGGCGAGATCGAGCGGTTTGCCCGTGCCGGCATCAAGTCGGTGATGACCTTCGGTGTGTCCCACCATCTGGACGCCAATGGCAGCGACACCTGGAAAGAACGCGGCCTGGTCTCGCGCATGTCCTCGATCATCAAGGACGCCGTGCCGGAGATGGTGGTGATGTCCGACACCTGCTTCTGCGAATACACCGACCACGGCCACTGCGGCGTGATGCACGGCGCCCACGTCGACAACGACGCGACCCTGGTCAACCTCGGCAAACAAGCCGTGGCCGCCGCCCGCGCCGGTGCTGATGTGATTGCACCGTCGGCGGCCATGGACGGCCAGGTCCAGGCCATCCGCCGCGCCCTCGACGACGCCGGCTTCACCCATATCCCGATCATGGCGTACTCCACCAAATTCGCCTCGGCCCTCTACGGACCATTCCGCGAAGCCGGCGGCAGCGCGCTCAAGGGCGACCGCAAAAGCTACCAAATGAACCCCATGAACCGCCGCGAAGCCGTGCGCGAATCCCTGCTCGACGAACAGGAAGGCGCCGACGCGCTGATGGTCAAACCGGCCGGCGCCTACCTCGACATCATCCGCGACATCCGCGAAGCCTCGCGCCTGCCAGTGGCGGCGTATCAGGTGAGCGGTGAATACGCGATGATCAAGTTTGGAGCTCAGGCGGGGGCGATTGATGAGGATCGAGTAGTGCGCGAGACGCTGGGGTCAATCAAGCGTGCGGGGGCGGATTTGATCTTCACGTACTTTGCGATGGATTTGGCGTTGGCGGGGATCTGAAGACAACGCGAGACCGTTGTGGTGAGCAGGCTTGCCCTGCGATGGGCTGCGTAGCAGCCCATGATTTGCAAATAGAAGACTAATTATTTGACGGTAAATAATATTCCCATAATTAATAAATCTTTCCATTGAATGCGCTATTTTTTAGGGTTGCCGTTCCTTAATGCTGATGCAACATGTTTTAACCATGTTCTGCCATCGTTCCATTCATTGAGATAATAGTAGTAGCAACCCATCTCGGAAAATAAAAAGTCTTCAAGTTCTTTCTCGGTCTTCTCAGTGAAAATTAATCTGTCCAGTTCTCGTTGCACTATCGTCTTTGTCTCTTCAGAGGAGTCAGAGATAAAGTAATTAATTACGTCATCCGCGCTTTTGTGATCATCCACCCAATCTTGATTGAAATATCCAGCGAGAAATTGCTGTAGCTCAGGGTAGTCTTGGTTCATGGGTTTGGAAAGCCTGTGTGGATGCGGTAGCCATTGGGCATGTTTTTGTCTCTTCGAATGATTAAGTAAATTTCTTTTCCTGGAACTGGTGTTGTAGTTTTCTTTTTAATACTGGTGCCTATTGGTTCTTTGGGCTTTTGGATGATTACCAACTGGTTGTTGCTTCCTTTGAGAAAGTTTTTAATTTTAGTTTTGTTTTCGTTGATTACACTTGATATGGCGAGCTCTGCTGAGGCCCGGTCGTGAAAGGTAGAGGCCGCAGGGATGTTTGGTTCCTGCTTCAAACGGTCAAGCAGCTGTTTGTTAGTTCTCCCAACGTGCTTTTCCATCAGATGTCCTCCTGCAGCTTCGTGTGCGGCTAAACCTCCTCTTGGCACTATTACGCTATACGGCCCCTCAGGGCAGTTCGTTTTTTTACAGCTCAGCCCCAGCGGATCTATCCACCCCGTAAGTTTGCTGGGAACTTGAGCCTGTTGTTGTGGTAAGCAGGCTTGCCCTGCGCTGGGCTGCGTAGCAGCCCTAAACGTGGTTTTAAGCGCTGTCGCCTATGTTTGGAGATAGATAGTGGTGGTGTGAACTCAAGTATCGTTCAGATACTCGTGGGGTAGAGCCGGATTCTTGCTGTGCTCACTTGAACCCAACCTGTTTTTTCAGCTATCGGTTTCTCAAGGTCAATAAGGATGATTGAGTCGTTGATTTTTAATGCTGCACATTCTTCATCCTGATTTTTAATCATCTCAGCCGTTATTTGGGTGACGCCATTTATAGTGGTGATATGTGGTGTTTTCTTGTTCGAAAGCTTGATGTTCTTCCCCCAGGAAAAAACATCATCCAGATCGAATTCCACATCCAGAATTTCATTGTTCTCTGGAGCGGTTCCGCTCCATAGCGCAGTGGCATTTCCAGATGGCGATTGGAATTTCACATATAAAGTGCCTTTCACAGAAAATGCTTCGGTAATATGTATTTTCATTTCACTTCTTCGATAGTGGGACTCTGACAACTGTGTTATTCACGTTCATTGTGTTGCTTTTAAGCTCTAGCGTCCACGTTTCCTCATGATAGTGATGTTTGCTCGGCTTACTGTTCATCTCATGAGCGCCGTAACGAATACTTCTTTTCGCGTCGCTAGAAACTATTCTGTCACTATCAGGGGTGCCCGTTCTTGGATGGATGTTTGAATGTGGCCCAGGCCCTAGAAACTTTTCCCATTTTTGAGTGGTTTCTTCCGGCTTAATAGATTTATTAGCATAAATTTCCTTGTGGTAGCCCATTACAGGCGCATTGTTTGTGCTGATTTGGCTTAGCGGTGTTCTTTTGTCGACAGTAGTTTTTACAAAAGAGTTTTCAGCATTGCTGTTCGGTTTGCAACTATCTCCACCTGGGCAAGAGTTCAACCCCAGCGGATCCACCCACCCAATAGGGTTAGGCACATACCGATACCCATTGATCCCACCCGCCAACTTCACCGGGTCCGGCGTCAGGTAGCGACCAATATCCGGATTGTAGTAGCGATGGCGGTTGTAGTGCAGGCCGCTTTCTTCGTCGAAGTATTGGCCCTGGAAGCGCAGTGGGTTGTCGAGTTTGCCTACGTCGAGGCGGGCGATTTCGCCGTAGGCGCGGTAGTGGGCGGACCAGGCGATATCGCCCTCGGGGGTGGTGAGTTCCTGGGGTGTGCCGAGGTGGTCGAGTTGGTAGTGGTAGGGCTGTGTTTCTTTTGGACCGAAGCCTTCTAAAAGCGCCAGCGGCCGAAAGCTGTCGGGTTCGTAGAGGTAGCTGCGGTGGCGGCCCGCTTGGTGTTCGGCGATAAGTGTGTCGCCTTGCCAGAAAAATTCGGTGGTGATGCCGTCGACGGTTTTGCTGATACGTCGGCCAAACGGGTCATAGCGGTAGCTGGCGGTTTGGCCGTTAGGCCGGGTGATTTCGATCAGCCGGTGCTGGCTGTCATAACGGTATTCGGTGACGAGTTGCTGGCCTTTGCCACGGCGTTCCTGGGTCAGGTTGCC
>NZ_JAEILC010000061.1:0-581 GCF_016307435.1 Pseudomonas sp. S4_EA_1b
ACACCGCGCGGCATGGTGTCGCGCGCGTATTCGATCTCCAGTTGAGTCCCTTGCAGGATCATCTGGGTCGCTTCTTCCTTCATCTCGGCATCCCACAGGTGTGGGTTTTCGATTTTGATCTGGTTGATCACGTCGATACCGAAGTTCAGGTGCATCGACTCGTCGCGCAGGATGTATTGGAACTGCTCGGCCACGCCGGTCATTTTATTGCGGCGGCCCATGGAGAGGATCTGGGTGAAGCCGCAATAGAAGAAGATGCCTTCCAGTACGCAGTAGTAGGCGACCAGGTTGCGCAGCAGTTCTTTGTCGGTGTCGACGGTGCCGGTTTCGAACTTCGGATCGGAGATCGAACGGGTGTACTTCAGGCCCCAGGCGGCTTTCTTCGCCACCGATGGGATCTCGTGGTACATGTTGAAGATCTCGCCTTCATCCATGGCCAACGATTCGATGCAGTACTGGTAGGCGTGGGTGTGGATCGCTTCTTCGAAGGCCTGGCGCAGGATGTACTGGCGGCACTCCGGGTTGGTGATCAGGCGGTACACGGCCAGCACCAGGTTGTTGGCGACCAACGAATCCGCAGT
>NZ_JAEILC010000061.1:603-44545 GCF_016307435.1 Pseudomonas sp. S4_EA_1b
AGTTGGTTGAGGTCGGCGCGGCAGTTGATCATGCGCTTTTCGTCGACGGCGACGCGGGCGGAGGCGCCTTCGAGTTCGGCGAGGCCTTCGGCGATGTCGAGTTTGTCCAGGGCGGCCTTGGCGCGCACGATGGCGGCGGAGTCATTGGCGGTGACGGCGCGGGCTTCAATGGCGGCGGCGGCGCCGGCACCGTCGAGGCGGTCCATGTTGGCTTCGGTGGCGTGGCCGGCGTTGGCGCCTTTGGTGGCTACTTCGCCTTCATCTTCTTTGTCGAATTCGTCCCAGCTCAGCATGACGTGTCGTCTCCTGCGTGAGGGCTCCAAGGTGCCCGTGTGAAACCGGATGGTTGGGTATTCACACGGCCCGAGGGCCGCGGTGGATCTTAAGGAATCGTTTCTTGCAACAGCTCGCGCAGGCATTAAACGGAAATTGCGTAACGGGTGCGCTGCGTGAGGCTTGAGGGGCGGAGCGGTCGGTGCTGGCTCCGGCGATGGCCTCAGGTCTGGCTCTTCGTCCCTGTGTAAAGGGATATTGCAGGCCCGATTTACCCGCGCATTATAGGGAAAAAATCGGCTTTGTGTTGCGGCGGATGGTCACGATTGGCCGCTGTGAGGCCATGGTTTTCGGTCAAAGCGCGTGTTTGCAAGGCTTTGCTGGGGTAGGAATTTTTTGACGGGCGGTGGGATGTTTTGGGTAGGCGAGGGTGAGGGCGCAGAGTAGGGCTTTGTAAGGCAGGTTCTTGGCCGCAGAAACGATTTTCTGCGGCGGCCAAGATCCGAGTTTATATCTGAATAATTATGTTATTAGCCGTTAGAGCAGCCATTGCCCATTACATGGTAATTAAGAATATGACGCTGACCTTGGGAGTCTTCATATTCCATTTTTACCGGTACAACTTCGCAGACATTCGGCACGTTGCTCATGGACAGTACTTTGGCGATGTCCAAATGAGTGCTGTAGGTGTAGTCCTCGACAATCGGTGCGTTCTTGCCGGCCAGTTCGGTCGGGGCTTCGTCGGCCAGGGCGGCAGTGGCACACACGCTGCTGAGGGCCATCACTACTAACGCTTTCATTACTTTATTTACCTTCTTCAGGGCGAAAGGGGTCACGGGGCCCTTGTGAGGCCGCGTGTGTAACTTAAAAGTTGGGAAGTTCGGATTAACGTTGCCTTCGTGGGGGCTGTTGCGTTGTTAATCACAGTGCCTTGTTGGCGGAGTTGATTTTAGGCGTGCCGGTTATATTCATATACCCGTGCTTTTGATAAACACTTTTGGCGGTTTTTGTAACAATCGCCAGGTGAAGGATTTTTCATAGGCCGGTAAAGCCCCGTAGGCTGCGGGCCAGAGCGGTGTAAGGGGATAGCAGGGCAATTTGTAGGGTCTTGTTACTACCATCGTCGAATGGTTCTATAGGCTCACCCCGGCTAAAACAGGGGCCATACAAAAACAACTATTGTCACCGAGGTAAGAAAGATGAGTGCGGCTTCCCTGTACCCCGTTCGCCCCGAAGTAGCAGCCAACACGCTGACCGACGAGGCGACCTACAAGGCCATGTACCAGCAGTCGGTGGTCAACCCTGATGGTTTCTGGCGCGAGCAAGCCAAGCGTCTTGACTGGATCAAGCCTTTCACCACGGTGAAGCAGACGTCGTTCGACGATCACCACGTCGACATCAAGTGGTTCGCCGATGGCACCTTGAACGTTTCCTACAACTGCCTGGACCGTCATCTCGCCGAGCGCGGCGATCAGGCAGCCATCATCTGGGAGGGCGATGACCCTGCCGAGAGCCGTACCATCACCTACCGCGAGCTGCACGAAGAAGTCTGCAAATTCGCCAACGCCCTGCGTGGCCAGGATGTGCATCGCGGCGACGTGGTAACCATCTATATGCCGATGATTCCCGAAGCCGTGGTCGCCATGCTGGCCTGCGCGCGCATCGGTGCGATCCATTCGGTGGTGTTCGGTGGTTTTTCGCCGGAGGCCCTGGCCGGTCGCATTATCGACTGTAAGTCGAAGGTGGTGATCACCGCTGACGAAGGCATCCGCGCCGGTAAGAAGATTCCGCTCAAGGCCAACGTCGACGACGCCCTGACCAATCCGGAAACCAGCAGCATCCAGAAAGTTATCGTGTGCAAGCGCACCAACGGCGCGATCAAGTGGAACCAGCATCGCGACATCTGGTACGAAGACCTGATGAAAGTGGCGGGCGCGGTCTGTGCACCGAAAGAGATGGGGGCCGAAGAAGCTCTCTTTATCCTCTATACCTCCGGCTCCACCGGCAAGCCCAAGGGCGTGCAGCACACCACCGGCGGTTACCTGCTGTATGCGGCCCTGACCCATGAGCGCGTCTTTGACTACCGCCCGGGCGAAATCTACTGGTGCACCGCCGACGTCGGCTGGGTCACCGGCCACACCTACATCGTCTACGGCCCACTGGCCAATGGCGCGACCACGCTGCTGTTCGAAGGCGTGCCGAACTACCCGGACATCACCCGAGTGGCGAAGATTGTCGACAAGCACAAGGTCAATATCCTCTACACCGCCCCGACCGCGATCCGCGCGATGATGGCCTCGGGCACCGCCGCCTGCGAAGGCGCCGACGGCAGCAGCCTGCGTCTGCTCGGTTCGGTGGGCGAGCCGATCAACCCGGAAGCCTGGGACTGGTACTACAAGAACGTCGGTCAATCCCGTTGCCCGATCGTCGACACCTGGTGGCAGACCGAAACCGGCGGCAACATGATGAGCCCGCTGCCGGGCGCCCATGCGCTCAAGCCGGGTTCGGCGGCGCGGCCGTTCTTTGGCGTGGTGCCGGCGTTGGTGGACAACCTCGGCAACCTGATCGAAGGCCCCGCCGAAGGCAACCTGGTGATCCTCGACTCGTGGCCAGGCCAGGCCCGTACCTTGTACGGCGACCACGACCGTTTTGTGGATACCTATTTCAAGACCTTCCGTGGCATGTACTTCACCGGTGACGGCGCGCGCCGTGACGAGGATGGCTACTACTGGATCACCGGGCGCGTGGACGACGTGTTGAACGTCTCCGGCCACCGCATGGGCACCGCCGAGATCGAAAGCGCGATGGTCGCCCACCCTAAAGTCGCCGAAGCGGCGGTGGTGGGTGTGCCGCACGACATCAAGGGGCAGGGCATTTATGTCTACGTCACCTTGAATGGCGGCGAAGAACCGACCGAAGCCCTGCGCCTGGAGCTGAAAAACTGGGTGCGCAAAGAAATCGGGCCGATTGCTTCGCCGGATGTGATCCAGTGGGCACCGGGCCTGCCGAAAACCCGCTCGGGCAAAATCATGCGCCGCATCCTGCGCAAGATCGCCACGGGCGAGTACGACGGGTTGGGGGATATCTCCACCCTGGCGGACCCAGGTGTGGTGGCGCATTTGATTGAGACGCACAAGACCATGAACGTCGCGTAAGGCGGGATAGGTGGGAACAGCCCCATTCGGCGTAAGCCGAGTGGGGCTTTTTTATGATCTCTCAAAACTAGTGAGAACCAATGTGGGAGGGGGCTTGCCCCCTGGAGTGCAGTTCCAGGCGGATATGGCGGAGGGGCTGACGGCCCGCCATAACCACCAGACCAATAAATATCGATTTATTGTGTAGGAGGTTTCTGAATGTTACCGAGCGGTGCAAATGTGTAACCCGCTGCCCACACCTGAGGCGAACGGCTACGCATATGGCCCGAAAAACCGCGTTTTAGACACCCCTGGAAATAAGATTAACCGCTAGACTTGCCGTGCTAGAAGGGTTTGCGAATAATAGGCCCGCAATTTGCAGCATCAACAGGTTTAATATCTTTTGTCTCTGCATAAATTTCAGGGGCTGTCAATGAGCTGGAACCGCTTTCTCGGTGCTTCTGTAAATTGTTGTCGCATTGAGGAAATATCGGCTTCCGGCCTGTCGTTAGAATGCCGATCACTCGCTCGTCGTCGCAGGTAGTCACCGGCGTAGGACGCTGCAACGCTATTCGGTTTTACTCAATCGCATCATGGGCCATGGCTCATACTGCTGTTTCTGCCCTATACCGATGGAGTCCCAAGATGAAGAAACTCGTGCTGTTGGGCGCCCTGGCGCTGTCCGTGCTGTCCATGCAGGCTTTCGCTGAAGGCAAGCCACTGAAAATTGGTATCGAAGCAGCCTACCCTCCGTTTGCGTCGAAAGCGCCGGATGGCAGCATCGTCGGTTTCGACTACGACATCGGCAACGCGCTGTGCGAAGAGATGAAGGTCAAGTGCACCTGGGTTGAGCAGGAATTCGACGGTCTGATCCCAGCACTCAAAGTGCGCAAGATCGACGCGATCCTGTCGTCCATGTCCATTACCGAAGACCGTAAGAAGTCTGTGGACTTCACCACCCGCTACTACCTGACCCCAGCACGCCTGGTGTTGAAGGAAGGCACGACCGTCAGCGACAGCCTGGAAGAGTTGAAAGGCAAGAAGATCGGTGTGCAGCGCGGTTCGATCCACGATCGCTTCGCCAAGGAAGTGCTGGCCCCTAAAGGCGCCACCGTGGTTCCTTACGGCACCCAGAACGAAATCTACCTGGACGTGGCCGCCGGTCGCCTCGACGGTACCGTGGCTGATGCGACCCTGCTGCAGGACGGCTTCCTGAAGACTGACGCCGGCAAAGGTTTCGCCTTCGTGGGCCCTGCATTCACCGACGTCAAATACTTCGGCGACGGCGTAGGCATCGCGGTGCGCAAAGGCGACAAGGAAAACCTCGACCGCATCAACGCGGCTATCGCGGCGATCCGTGCCAACGGCAAATACAAGCAAATCCAAGACAAGTACTTCGACTTCGATATCTACGGCGCCGACGCCAAGTAAATCGTCGCAGCTGTCTGTCCAGAATGGCGCAAGCAACAGAATTCCTGCGGTTTGCGCCATTTTTTCATCCCCCTTTTCGAGGACCTGAATCATGTTGAAAGGCTACGGGGCCGTTATCCTCGATGGCGCATGGTTGACGCTTCAGCTCGCCTTGTCGTCCATGGCCTTGGCCATTGTTCTGGGTCTGATCGGGGTCGCCCTGCGCCTGTCGCCGGTGCGCTGGCTGGCTTGGCTAGGTGACTTGTACTCCACGGTGATCCGCGGGATCCCCGACCTGGTGTTGATACTGCTGATTTTCTATGGCGGTCAGGACCTGCTCAATCGCGTCGCGCCGCTGCTCGGCTTCGACGACTATATTGACTTGAACCCCTTGGCCGCCGGCATCGGCACCCTGGGTTTCATCTTCGGCGCCTACCTGTCGGAAACCTTCCGCGGCGCCTTCATGGCCATCCCCAAAGGCCAGGCCGAAGCCGGGCTGGCGTATGGCATGAGTTCGTTCCAGGTGTTTTTCCGGGTAATGGTGCCGCAGATGATCCGCCTGGCGATCCCCGGGTTCACCAACAACTGGCTGGTACTGACCAAGGCCACCGCGCTGATCTCGGTGGTGGGCCTGCAAGACATGATGTTCAAGGCCAAGCAGGCGGCCGACGCCACCCGCGAACCTTTTACCTTCTTCCTCGCAGTGGCGGCGATGTACCTGGTGATCACCAGCGTGTCGTTGCTGGCCTTGCGTTACCTTGAAAAGCGCTACTCGGTAGGCGTAAGGGCGGCTGATCTATGATCTTCGACTACAACGTCATCTGGGAGGCCATGCCGCTGTACCTCGGCGGTCTGGCAACCACCCTGAAACTGCTGGCCATCTCGCTGTTCTTCGGCTTGCTCGTGGCGGTGCCCCTGGGTTTGATGCGGGTGTCCAAGCAGCCGTTGGTCAATGGCGTGGCCTGGCTCTATACCTACGTGATCCGTGGCACGCCGATGCTGGTGCAGCTGTTTTTGATCTACTACGGTCTGGCCCAATTCGAAGTGGTGCGCGAAAGCTTTATGTGGCCGCTGCTGTCCAGCGCCACGTTCTGCGCGTGCCTGGCGTTTGCCATCAACACCAGCGCCTACACCGCCGAAATTATTGCCGGCAGCCTCAAGGCCACACCTAACGGTGAGATCGAAGCGGCCAAGGCCATGGGCATGTCGCGCTACAAGCTGTACCGCCGCATCCTGCTGCCGTCGGCCCTGCGCCGCGCGCTGCCGCAGTACAGCAACGAAGTGATCATGATGCTGCAGACCACCAGCCTGGCCTCCATCGTCACCTTGATCGACATCACCGGCGCCGCGCGCACCGTGAACGCGCAGTATTACCTGCCGTTCGAAGCCTACATCACTGCTGGCGCGTTCTACCTGTGCCTGACCTTTATCCTGGTGCGCCTGTTCAAGTTGGCCGAGCGCCGCTGGCTGAGCTACCTGGCTCCACGGAAGCACTGATATGCAACGTATCGATCACCTGTTGCCCTGGGGCCACCTGGGCTGCGAGCGCCAGTTGAGCGTGTTCCGTTTCGGCAGCGGCGAGCGCAAGGCTTATATCCAGGCCAGCCTGCACGCCGATGAACTGCCCGGCATGCGCGCCGCCTGGGAGCTGAAAAAACGCCTGACCGAACTGGAGCAGCAAGGCGCCCTCAACGGCGTGATCGAGCTGGTGCCGGTGGCCAACCCGATGGGCCTGGGCCAGTTGCTGCAAGGCAGCCATCAGGGGTGTTTCGAAGTGGGCAGCGGCAAGAATTTCAACCGCGATTTTGTCGAGTTGAGCGAGCCGGTCGCCGCGCTGCTGCACGGCAAATTGGGCGATGATCCTCACGCCAACGTGCGCTTGATCCGCCAGGCGATGGATCAGGCGCTGGACGCACTGCCCGAGCCCAGCAGCCAGTTGCAAGGCATGCAGCGCGTGCTGCTCAAGCATGCGTGCAGCGCCGATATCGTGCTCGACTTGCACTGCGACGCCGAAGCCGCGCTGCACATGTACGCGCTGCCTCAGCACTGGCCGCAGTGGCGCTCACTGTCGGCGCACCTGAATGTCAAAGTCGGCCTGCTCGCAGAAGATTCCGGCGGCAGTTCGTTCGATGAGGCTTGCTCACTGCCGTGGCTGCGCTTGTCGCGGGCGTTCCCCGAGGCGCAGATCCCGCTGGCGTGCCTAGCGACCACCCTGGAGCTGGGCGGGCAGGCCGATACCGGTCGCGCTGAGGCGATCTTCCACGCCGAGGGCATACTCGCGTTTCTCGCCGAGCAAGGCCTGATCAAGGGCCAATGGCCGGCGCCGCAGCACGAGCCGTGCGAAGGCGTGCCGTTCGAAGGCACCGAATTGCTGTTCGCGCCCCATGCCGGGGTGATCAGTTACCTGCGCAAAGCCGGGGACTGGGTCGACAAAGGCGAGCCGATTTTTGAAGTGATTGATCCCCTGACCGACCGCGTGAGCATTATCTGCGCGGGGACGTCGGGGGTGTTGTTTGCCGTTGAACGGCTACGTTATGCCCAAGCGGGTTTCTGGCTGGCCAAGGTGGCGGGGCGCGAAGCGCTGCGGCACGGGCGCTTGCTCAACGACTGACCACCTGTTTTTGTGAGAACCGACCGCATGTACAAGCTTGAAGTCCAAGACCTGCATAAACGCTATGGCAGTCATGAAGTGCTTAAAGGCGTATCCCTGGCCGCTGCCGCCGGTGATGTGATCAGCATCATCGGTTCCAGCGGTTCGGGCAAAAGTACCTTTTTGCGCTGCATCAACCTGCTGGAGCAACCCCACGCCGGCAAGATTCTGCTCAATAACGAAGAGCTGAAACTGGTGGCCAACAAGGACGGCGCCATGAAGGCGGCCGACCCCAAACAGCTGCAACGCATGCGTTCGCGCCTGTCCATGGTGTTCCAGCATTTCAACCTGTGGTCGCACATGACCGCGATTGAGAACGTGATGGAAGCCCCGGTGCATGTGCTGGGCGTGTCGAAGAAAGAGGCCCGTGAAAAGGCCGAGCACTACCTGGCCAAGGTCGGCGTGGGCCATCGCAAGGATGCGTTCCCCGGCCACATGTCCGGCGGCGAGCAGCAGCGCGTGGCGATTGCCCGTGCCTTGGCGATGGAACCGGAGGTGATGCTGTTCGACGAACCCACCTCGGCGCTCGACCCGGAATTGGTCGGCGAAGTGCTCAAGGTGATGCAGGACCTGGCTCAGGAAGGCCGCACCATGGTGGTGGTGACCCACGAAATGGGCTTTGCCCGTGAAGTGTCCAACCAGTTGGTGTTTTTGCACAAAGGCATCGTCGAAGAGCGCGGCAACCCCCGTGAAGTGCTGGTGAACCCGCAGTCCGAGCGTTTGCAGCAGTTCCTTTCCGGCAGCTTGAAGTAGCCACTCCTTGTGAGCGCTGCTTTATGTGGGAGGGGGCTTGCCCCCGATAGCTGAGTGTCAGTCAGCACATCTGATTCTGATACGCCGCAATCGGGGGCAAGCCCCCTCCCACATTGGATGTTCATCGTTTTTGAGATTTGTGTTCATTTACGGGCTAGCATTGGCCCACGGCTTCTTTCACTGTTTTTGCTTCGGATAGCCCTCCATGACTGCCCATCGAATTGGTTTCCTGATCTGGCCCAGCACAAAAGCACTCACGCTTGCGCTGGCTGAGGAGGCCTTGCGCGTGGCCCAGCGGGTGCATCCGGAGGTGGTGTACGAACTCTCGTTTTTGCAGGCAGAACCGCCAGTCGACGGTGCCTGGCAACTACCGGGTGAGCCCTGGGCCGGTAAGCTGGAGGGCTTTCAAAAGTTGTTCCTGCTGGCGGACGAGCCACCGGCCGTCATCGCTTCCCAACTCAGCACCGCCCTCAAGCAACTGGTGCGCACCGGCTGCGTGATCGGTGGGCTGTCGGCCGGGGTTTATCCATTGGCCCAGCTCGGCCTGCTCGACGGCTACCGCGCCGCCGTGCATTGGCGCTGGCAGGACGATTTCGCCGAGCGTTTCCCCAAGGTCATCGCCACCAGCCATTTGTTCGACTGGGATCGTGACCGCCTGACCGCTTGCGGCGGCATGTCGGTGCTCGATCTGCTGTTGGCGGTGCTGGCCCGTGATCACGGCGCCGAACTGGCCGGTGCGGTGTCGGAAGAGCTGGTGGTCGAGCGTATCCGCGAAGGCGGCGAGCGTCAGCGCATTCCGCTGCAAAACCGCCTGGGCTCCAGCCATCCGAAGCTGACCCAGGCGGTGCTGCTGATGGAAGCCAACATCGAAGAGCCGCTGACCACCGATGAAATCGCCCAGCATGTCTGCGTGTCACGACGACAACTGGAGCGCATCTTCAAGCAATACCTCAATCGCGTTCCCAGCCAGTACTACCTGGAACTGCGCCTGAACAAGGCGCGCCAGATGCTGATGCAAACCAGCAAATCGATCATCCAGATCGGTCTCTCCTGCGGCTTCTCCTCGGGGCCGCACTTCTCCAGCGCCTACCGCAATTTCTTCGGCGCCACCCCACGCGAAGACCGCAACCAGCGCCGCAGCAGCAGCCCGTTCGAGCTGTCCTCGGTGCCGGCCGAACGCGGCTGAAAACTACCTCACGTCTCCATCGGCTCCGGTGTCCCCGGCGGCGGCAGCGGCACGCCATGCTCGTCGAACATCGCCGCTTCCACGCCGAGTTCGTAGCCAGTCTGCTGATAATACTGGCGCAGCAACTCGATGCTCTCGTCCGACAATGGGTTGCCACTCAGGTCGGAGTCGTCGTTAATCGGCAGAGGCATTTCCAGCAGATCGCTGGGCAGGTGCTCGATTAGGTTGTCGCTGGCATCCAGAATGCGCAGTCGCCCAAGGTTGAACACGCCGATTGGCACTTCGGTCATGCCGCAGTTGTGCAGGTAAAGGGTGGTCAGGCGCTGCAGGTTGCGCACATCCGGTGTGATGCCCAGGGTGTTGTCGCTCAAGTCCAGATAAATGAGATTTTCCAGACTGGCCAGTTGGCCCGCGCTCTGTGGGGTCAGGCGGATCATGTTTTCTGTCAGCGTCAGGTTACGCAGCGAATGCAAGGCGAACACCGGCGCGGGGATGTCGCCCAGAACATAGCGTTCGATCACCAGATGCTTGAGATTAGGGAAGCACCGCAACAGGCCGTCGACGCTTTGGCTGGTGCCTTCGCCGATCAATTCAAGCAAGGTGACGTGGCCGAAGTGGGCGCGCAGCGTCGGCAGCGGCCCGAGTAACTGGCCGTGGAACACCAGTTTGTAAGTGTGATACGGCGGGACGTTGCCCGCTTCATCCGGTTCGACTTCCCGGCGCCAGCAGCTTTCCAGCAGCGCTTTGAAGTGCATGCGCCGCAGTTGTTCTTCGGCGCGGGCACCCACGTCCAGTACCGTATCGAGCAGCGGATCGCGGGTGGGCACATTGAGTGCCCATTCCTGCAACTGGCTGCGCAGCTGTTCGTACTCTTGGCCCAGGCGCGTGATCTGGTGAGCGGCGCCATCGATGTCGCCAGGCAGATCGAAATAGATGCGTGCTTGTTCGGTGTCCGAGATGGCCGGATATAGCGCCCTGATCCGTTGCAGGTCCTCGGCGGGCGGAGTCGCCAGCCAGAACTCTCCGGTGGCCTGGTAGTAGGCTTTGATGCGGCGCAACGCTGGGCGCGACAGCGGGTTGGCGGACAGGTCGACCCTGGCCGCTACGTTGACGGGCAGGTTGAAGGCTTGATCCGGCAGGTTCTCCAGGGCGTTGTGGCTCAGGTCCAGATAGGTGCGGGGCGGCAGCGACAGCAGGTCGGCGGGAATCTCGGTCAGGCCGGTATTGCTCAGTGACAGTCGGCTGAGCCGCGTCAGACGGCGCGTATCGGGAATATGTTCGAGGGGGTTGTCGCTCAAATCCAGCTGTTCCAGGTTGACCATCCCCGACAGTGCATTGGCGGCCAATGGGGTCAGGCGCAGCCGCGTGCGGTTCAGGCTCAATTGGGTGAGCTGGCGCAGGTTGGTGATGCTCAAGGGCAGCGCGTCCAGGGAGTATTGCCGCACGCTCAGCCGTTTCAACGCGGGGAAAGCTTGCAGGAACGCTCCCAGGCGCAGCTCGGCACCGGCACCGTGCAGGCTGAGCGCTGTGACGTGGTCGAAGGTGGTATGCAGGCTTGGCAGTGTGCCGCTGACCGGTTTGCGCAGGGTCAGTTCATAGCCGGTGGTAAGGCCCTGATGCTGCGCATCGAGGGGGATTTCGCGCCGCCAGGCCGCCTCCACATCCTGCAGAAACAGGTTGCGGTAGGTGCGCTCGGCCGTGGACAGCAGGGGCGCGTCGGCCCAGTCCTGCATGTCGCCACGGATGCCCAGGTACTCAAGTTCGAGACGGGTCAGGGTGATCCTGCCGGCCTCCAGATTGCCAGGCAGGGCAAAAATGAAGCGATTGATTTCGTCGCTGCTGAAAGTGGGGTACAGCTGTTGGGCCTGGGCCACATCCGCCGGATCGGCGCTGATGCCCCAGTGCCTGGCAGTGCGTTGGAAATGCGCCTTGACCCGCTCCAGCGACGCGCGCGACAGCGGGTTTTCGGACAGGTCGAGCTTGTCGCTGATGCGCGCGGGCGCATCGAACAGCTCGGCGGGCAGTGTCTGGATACGGTTGTGCGACAGCAGCGCCAGGGTCAGGTCCTGGCGAGTCAACAAGCCCGCAGGCAGTTCGGTGATGCCGGTGTGGTTGAGGTCAAGGTATTTCAGGTTCGGCATGTGCTCGACCGTGGGGGTGCGGCCCAGCGGGTTGTTGTACAGGTCCAGCGTGACCAGGCGGCTCAGAGCGCTGAGGCGGCCATAGGCTTCCTGGTTCAGACGCAATTGGCAGTCGCTGAGGATCAGCTCGTTGAGGTTGGGCATCGCGGCGATGGTTTCCGGAAGCCCCTCAAGCGCCAGGTGGCGAAGGGTCAGGTTGCGCAGCCGGGGAAACAGTTGCAGGAACGTATTGATCTGTAACGGCTGGCCGTCGCCGACCACTTCCAGGCGCGAGATGTGTTCCATGCGCGCCGACAGGCGCGGCAGTTCACCGATGATCGGCGCGGTCAGTTTGAGTACATGGCCGTTGCGCGACATGGCTTCGTAGTACTGATCCACCTCGGTTTCCTGGCGCCATGCGCGCCGGATTTCTGTGGCCCACAGCTCACGGTTGCGCCGCGCGTAGTCATACTCGGCTTCACTCATTGGGGCTTCGCTGACCGCGCGAAAACGTGGGGTGCTGGACACCCACAGCGACAGGCCGACATCCAGCCTCATGTATTCGTTTTTCAGCGTCACCAGGGTGGCCAACGCTCCGCCGGGTCGGTTCTCCAGGGTCTGTACCAGATCGCGTACCTGTTCGGCGGACAGCGTCGGCAGTAAGTCGTGGGCGCGTTGTTCGAGGGTCAACTCCTGGCTGGAGCCGGGTTGCGGCGCATCGGCGGGCCGATAGCCGTCCATGCCGCCACGCAGGCGCATAAAGGCTGGGTTGTAGGGTGGCTTGATCAGCGGATCTGTGTGCAACAGTCGGCGCAAGGGTTCGCGCCCGAGTGCGTGGGCGGCAATCGCCTGCTTGAGCCGTTCGCCTTGACCGATATGGATGTTCAGCGCATCGCGGCGGGCGTCCGGCAGGGCCTGGAGGAGGGCGGTGTAAAAGTCGCTGCTGCCAAAGAGCGCGTTCTGCTGATCATAGGGAACGTAGTCGCCTTCCACGGTGTGCACCAGGACGCGGCGCACTTCGGCATCCTCGGGACCGATGGCGTCAAGCAGCGTGCCGTTGACCTGGTAGCGGCGAACTTCCAGGCGCGTACTGGCCTGCCATCCTGGCAGGTTTTCCAGGGAGTGCAGGGCCAGCCTGGGGGTGTCTGGGCTGTCGCTGGCTTCCAGGTACAGGCCTTCGTAGGCGCGGGTGGTCCTGACTTGCAGTTGCGCCCAGTCGGCCAGTTCTTTCAAGCGGACGGGCACGGTGGCCCGGTCCAGTGCGCGCAGCTCGTCGCCGTCGGCACCGGCGAGGATTTCTTCGGCGACGCTGGTGGGCAAGCCGGGGTTCGGTGCGGCGTCGATGATGCGCTGCACGCGGGCATTGCGCGCGGTTTCCAGGCCGCGATAGTGGGCGTCGAACAGCGCAAAGCGCTTATTCCATGCTAGCCGCGCGAGGCGTTTGCGCCACGCGTTCGCACGGGTTTGCGCCGAAGACGGCGGCATGCCGAATGGCTCCTCCAGCAGGCTTTTGCGCTCAGATTCGTCCAGGCTTTCGATCAGTACCCGCAGCAGGTCACCGTTCTCCAGTTGCGCCTGATGCACCTGCACCACGCTGGCCTCACCGTTGCGAGCAAACTCCCACAGGGTGTTGCCCCGAGGATCGAGGAATCGCAGGGTTCGGGTTTGCGGCCACGGTTCGTAGGTGACCACCAACTGCAGTTGGATACGCGGATCGGCCTGTCGATAGACCGCCGGGTCGTCGCTGTTCATCTGGGTGACGAAGTCTTGCAGGCGCTGGTCGAGGGTGAAGCGCTTGAGGCTGTCGGCCAGCAGCGGCGGCGGGGGTTGCTGGTTGATGTGCATGTGGCGCAGCAGGTTGTCGTGGGTGGCGCTGATGTCCTGGGCCTGTTGCAGGCGCGTATCGCTGAGGTTGTCGACCTGATGACCCAAGCGCCTGAGCAGGGTGGGCGTGTCCCAACTCAGCGGGCGTTCCAGCTCGGTGAGCCAGGCGCCGTGGCCATTGGTCATGACGCTGGGGCGATAGGCGTCGGCGCGCGTGGGATGCTCAAGGGTATGGCGCCCGGATGTCGCGTCTGTGCGCAACCGGTAGTACCCATCGCCAAGGCGCAGCACGGGCTTGCCGTGGTGCCAAAGGATGCCTTGTGCGTCCGGGCGCAGGTCCTTGGGAATGCTCAGGTCATGGCGATAGGGCGCCAGGTCGGGCTTCCACAAGCGGGTATCGCCGCTGGGCCTGGTGACCGGACTGAGCGCGTCGATAAAGCCCAACACATTGGCCGGCAGGGACGCGCGCATCAGGTCGGCTGCAATGGGCAGGCCGACGCCGAACATCCCCAGTTGCACCAGTTGCTCGGAAAACGACAACGCGTGGCCAAGCGCCTCGCGCCTTTGGCCTTCGGCCCAGTCGACAATTCCCTCAAACCCATCGTCGAGTAGTTGATAGGCGCTGTAGCCCAGTACCAACGCTCCCAGCGGCGGCACGAACGGCGTGGCGATAAACGCGAGGATTTGCAGCAACGTGCTGCCGATCTTTTGCAGCACCGCCCAGCGTTCCCAGCGCGCTTGCTGATCGACACTGGCCGTGGACACCGCCTGGGTGCGCGCATCGTTGAGCAGTTTATTGAGCTTGACCTGATACAGGTGCTCAAACAGATCGCCGGCGATGGGCTTCGGACGAAACTGCAGGTTCGGCCGGACCACTGCGGTTTCGCGCCAGCTGGCGGTCGATTCGCCAGGGATGTGCGCATGCCAGGTGACCTGGGTAAGGCGTTGGTTGAGGTCGGCAAAGAACGTACCGAGGTCCTCGTGAGCGACAAAGCGGCTGAAAAAGCGCTGGTAATCCGGATCGCGCAATTGCTCGCACAGCGCGCGCATAAACGCCTGGCCGCTGGGGTAGCGCTTGATCGGGTGCTGCGGGTCATCCGGGATCCAGGCGATCACCGGCACTACGCTGCGGCTGGTCGCCAGATCGTCGGCGAACAGCACGATGCCGGCCAGTCGGGTGGACAGGATACTCAGCTCATACCGCAACAGAGGCTGGCAACCGTTAGCGCTGTGGGCTTGACCATTGAGCAGGCCGATAACGCTGTCATAGCCACTCTGCGGCAGGTCTTGCTTGAGCAGGGCCATGTACAGCGCGCATTTCAGGGCGCTCATGTGGCTGTGTTGGAGACGTTGCCGCAGGCGGGCCTGGGCCACGGCGTTATCCAGGTCAAGGTAGTCGCGCAGGTAGCGCTGATACGCCGCGCCGATGTCGAGCTGGCGACACAGCGCCGTGAATTGCGCGACTGTGATCTGCGCGGCTACCCCAGGCAGCGCTTCAAAGTGCCCGGCGGCCGTGGGTCGGGTGCTGAAGGTGGAGGCGCTGTCATAGGCATCGACTGCGGTTTCGCTGGCTTCAAAGTTGTGCAGCGCCGCCTCGATCAATGACACCGACCAGGTGCGCGCGGCGCCGGGCTTGACGGTAAAGCCGGCGATTTTCAGCGGGATATAAAGCTGCAGCCAGGTGCTCCTCACGTCGATGCTCACGCCGTATTGCGCCTTGAGCGCCGCTTGCAGGCGCTCGGCGCCAAAAGCCTGGGGGCTTTTGAGCTGCGCCATGGCAGTGTCCACCGAGTTCTGGGCAATCCAGGCCTGGTCATTGAGGCGCTTGAGCGTTCGATGCTGCGCCGCGTTGGCATTGTTGTACCAGTCGGCGACGATCGATTCGGGCTGGGCCAGGTCGCTGCGTCTGTCGGGTGTGATGTCGGCCAGCCATGGGGGCAGGGCGTTTTTCAGGATGTCGTAGTGGGGAACGGAGGAGGTGGGGAGTTCAGTCACAAGGGCTCCAGGGCAAGGTCAAGAAGCCCTCAGCAAACCAGTTCGCGTCGTGCAGTCTGTGGTAGCCGGTTAGGGCTGCGCGAAATTTGCCGATGAGCCGTGATCGAACCTGCCCACGGAGAGGGCGCACGGTTTAAACTGCGCCATTGCGACGCTATATGTCGCATTGCCGTAAACCCGCGTAAAACCGGGGTTGGCGCTATAAGAAGTTGTCGCTTGGCGGCAAGGTCGCGCTGAAAACTGTCCTTACAATCCCTGCATCGCCCGCCAGTTCCAGGCAGGCGTTCCTCTTCAGGAGACTCCGATGTCCGTTGAGCAAGCCCCGGTGCAACGTGCCGATTTCGACCAGGTCATGGTTCCCAACTACGCACCTGCCGCGTTCATCCCTGTGCGTGGCAAAGGTTCCCGCGTCTGGGACCAGGCCGGTCGCGAGCTGATCGACTTTGCCGGCGGCATCGCGGTCAACGTTTTGGGCCATGCCCACCCGGCGCTGGTCGGCGCGTTGACCGAGCAGGCCAACAAGCTGTGGCATGTCTCCAACGTATTCACCAACGAGCCGGCGCTGCGCCTGGCCCATAAGCTGATCGACGCCACCTTTGCCGAGCGCGTGTTCTTCTGCAACTCCGGCGCCGAGGCCAACGAGGCCGCGTTCAAGCTTGCGCGCCGCGTGGCGTTCGACCGCTTCGGCAGCGAGAAGTACGAGATCATCGCGGCGCTCAACAGCTTCCATGGCCGTACCCTGTTCACCGTCAACGTCGGTGGCCAATCCAAGTACTCCGATGGTTTCGGGCCTAAAATCACCGGCATTACCCACGTTCCTTATAACGACCTGGCTGCACTGAAAGCCGCCGTTTCGGACAAGACCTGCGCCGTGGTGCTGGAGCCGATCCAGGGCGAAGGCGGTGTGCTGCCGGCCGAGCTGGCCTACCTGCAAGGCGCCCGCGAGCTGTGCGATGCACACGATGCGTTGCTGGTGTTCGACGAAGTGCAGACCGGCATGGGCCGTAGCGGCCATCTGTTCGCCTACCAACATTACGGCGTGACCCCGGACATCCTCACCAGCGCCAAGAGCCTGGGCGGCGGTTTCCCGATCGCGGCGATGCTTACCACTGAAGCGCTGGCCAAGCACCTGGTGGTCGGCACCCACGGCACCACTTACGGCGGCAACCCGCTGGCATGTGCAGTGGCCGAAGCGGTGATCGACGTGATCAACACCCCTGAAGTGCTGGCGGGCGTAACGGCCAAGCACGCACTGTTCAAGGCGCGCCTGGAGCAGATCGGCAAGCAGTACGGCATCTTCACCGAAGTGCGCGGCATGGGCCTGCTGATCGGTTGCGTATTGAGCGATGCATTCAAGGGCAAGGCCAAGGACGTGTTCAATGCGGCCGAAAAAGAAAACCTGATGATCCTGCAAGCCGGCCCCGACGTGGTGCGTTTCGCCCCGAGCCTGGTGGTGGACGAAGCAGACATCAACGAAGGCCTGGATCGTTTCGAGCGTGCGGTTAAAACGCTGACCCAAGCCTGATACACATCTGTCTGTCGGACCGGATCAAGTGTGGGAGGGGGCTTGCCCCCGATGGCGGTGTATCAGTCATAGATGTATCAACTGACAGACTGCTATCGGGGGTAAGCCCCCTCCCACACTGGAATATGCCCACTTGAAGATATGTGGTGTTCCTGACCTGTTCGGTATTTTTTTTCTGTGAGTTCTAGAGTTAAGGAGTGACACCATGCTGGTGATGCGCCCCGCGCAAATGGCTGACCTGGGCGAGGTACAGCGTCTGGCTGCGGACAGCCCGATTGGTGTCACCTCCTTGCCGGACGATGTGGAACGCTTGAGCGACAAGATCGCCGCCAGCGAAGCCTCCTTCGCGGCCGAGGTGAGTTTCAACGGTGAAGAAAGCTATTTCTTCGTGCTTGAAGACACCGAGACCGGCAAGCTCGTCGGGTGTTCGGCTATCGTCGCCTCGGCCGGCTATTCCGAGCCGTTTTATAGTTTTCGCAACGAGACCTTCGTGCACGCCTCCCGCGAGCTGAAGATCCACAACAAGATCCATGTGCTTTCCCAGTGCCACGACCTGACCGGTAATAGCCTGCTCACCAGTTTCTACATGGTGCCGGAGCTGGTCGGCTCGCCGTGGTCGGAACTCAATTCCCGCGGGCGCCTGCTGTTCGTCGCCAGCCACCCGGAGCGCTTTGCCGATTCGGTGGTGACCGAGATCGTCGGCTACAGCGACGAGAACGGTGACTCGCCGTTCTGGGACGCCATCGGGCGCAACTTCTTCGACCTCAATTACGCCGCCGCCGAGCGCCTGTGCGGGCTCAAAAGCCGCACCTTCCTCGCCGAGCTGATGCCCCATTACCCGATCTACGTGCCGCTATTGCCGGACGAAGCCCAGGAAGCCATGGGCCAGGTGCACCCGCGTGCGCAGATCACCTTCGACATCCTGATGCGTGAAGGCTTCGAGACCGACCATTACATCGACATCTTCGACGGCGGCCCGACGCTGCACGCGCGGGTCTCGGGCATCCGCTCGATTGCCCAGAGCCGCGTGGTGCCGGTGAAGATCGGTGAGATGGTCAAGGGGGCGGGCCGCCAGTATCTGGTGAGCAATGCGCAGTTGCAGGATTACCGCGCGGTGATGCTGGAGCTGGACTACGCGCCCGGCAAACCGGTGACCCTGGACCTGGCCGCGGCCGAAGCCCTGGGTGTGGGCGAGGGCGCCAGCGTGCGTCTGGTCGCGGTTTAAAAGCAGAGTTTCGCGGGTGGCCCACGGCGGCCCGTTTGAGGAGATAGCATGATCGTTCGTCCCGTACGCAGCAGCGATTTACCGGCCCTGATTGATCTGGCGCGCAGCACCGGCACCGGCCTGACCACCTTGCCGGCCAACGAAGAGCGCTTGACCCACCGGGTGGGCTGGGCGGAAAAAACCTTTCGCGGCGAGGCCGGTCGCGGCGACGCCGACTACCTGTTCGTGCTGGAAAACGACGAAGGCCGCGTGGTGGGCATTTCTGCGATTGCCGGTGCCGTGGGCTTGCGCGAGCCCTGGTACAACTTTCGGGTGGGCCTGACCGTCAGCGCGTCCCAGGAGTTGAACATCTATCGCGAGATTCCGACGCTGTTCCTGGCCAACGACCTCACCGGCAACTCCGAGTTGTGCTCGCTGTTCCTGCACGCCGATTACCGCAACGGCCTCAACGGCCGCATGCTGGCCAAGGCGCGCCTGCTGTTTATCGCGGAGTTCCCGCAACTGTTTGGCAACAAGATCATTGCCGAGATGCGCGGCGTGTCCAACGAGGCTGGGCGCTCACCGTTCTGGGAAAGCCTGGGTCGACATTTCTTCAAGATGGAATTCAGCCAGGCCGACTACCTCACCGGCGTGGGCAACAAGGCATTTATCGCCGAGTTGATGCCGAAGTTTCCGCTGTATAGCTGCTTTTTGTCCGAAGACGCGCGCAACGTGATCGGCAAAGTCCATCCGGACACCGAGCCGGCGTTGAGCATGCTCAAAAGCGAAGGGTTCAGTTACCAGGGCTATGTCGATATTTTCGACGCCGGCCCGGCGGTGGAGTGCGAGACCACCAAGATTCGCGCGGTGCGTGACAGCCAGTCACTGGTGTTGGCCATCGGCACACCGGGGGACGACGCCACGCCGTTCCTGATCCATAACCGCAAACGCGAAGATTGCCGCATCACCGCCGCGCCCGCACGCCTGGCCGCCGGCACGCTGGTGGTCGACCCGTTGACCGCCAAGCGCCTGCAATTGGTGGTCGGCGATCAAGTGCGTGCCGTACCGTTGTCCGCTGCTCGGGAGTCGAAATAATGAATTCGCTGTATATCGCAGGTAGCTGGCTGGCTGGCCAGGGTGAGCTGTTCGAATCGCGCAACCCGGTGACCCAGCAAGTGCTGTGGGCCGGCAACGGTGCCACCGCCGAGCAAGTCGAGTCCGCCGTGCAGGCCGCACGCCAGGCGTTCCCGGCTTGGGCCCGGCGTACCCTGGAAGAACGCATCGCGGTGCTGGAAGCCTTCGCTGCCACCCTCAAGCGTCGCGCCGATGAAATCGCCCGCTGCATCGGCGAGGAAACCGGCAAGCCGTTGTGGGAAGCGGCGACAGAAGTCACCAGCATGGCCAACAAGATCGCCATCTCGGTGCAAAGCTACCGCGAACGCACCGGCGAGAAGAGCGGCCCGCTGGGCGACGCCACCGCTGTGCTGCGCCACAAGCCGCACGGCGTGGTGGCGGTATTCGGCCCGTATAACTTCCCCGGTCACTTGCCTAACGGGCATATCGTGCCGGCGTTGCTGGCGGGTAACACCGTGCTGTTCAAACCCAGCGAGCTGACACCGAAAGTCGCCGAGCTGACCGTGCAATGCTGGATCGAAGCCGGGTTGCCGGCGGGCGTGTTGAACCTGCTGCAAGGCGCGCGGGAAACCGGAATCGCCTTGGCGGCCAATCCAGGCATCGACGGCTTGTTTTTCACCGGCTCCAGCCGCACCGGCAACCATCTGCACCAGCAGTTCTCCGGGCGCCCGGACAAAATCCTGGCCCTGGAGATGGGCGGCAACAACCCGCTGGTGGTGGATGAAGTGGCCGACGTGGACGCGGCGGTCTACACCATCATCCAATCGGCGTTTATTTCGGCCGGCCAGCGCTGCACCTGCGCCCGTCGCCTGTTGGTGCCGCAAGGCGCCTGGGGCGATGCGTTGCTGGCGCGGTTGGTGGCAGTCAGTTCGACTATTGAAGTCGGCGCGTTCGATCAGCAACCGGCGCCGTTCATGGGCTCGGTGATTTCCCTCGCCGCTGCCAAAGCCTTGATGGACGCCCAGGAATTGTTGCTGGCCAACGGTGCCGTGGCGCTGCTGGAAATGACCCAGCCCCAGGACCAGGCCGCCTTGCTGACTCCGGGCATCATCGACGTGACCGGCGTGGCCGAGCGCGAAGACGAAGAACTATTTGGCCCGCTGCTGCAAGTGATCCGCTACAGCGATTTCGAAGCGGCGATAGTCGAGGCCAACAACACTCAGTTCGGCCTGGCCGCTGGCTTGTTGTCCGATTCCGAAGCGCGCTACCAGCAGTTCTGGCTGGAAAGCCGCGCCGGGATCGTCAACTGGAACAAACAGCTGACCGGCGCCGCCAGCACCGCGCCTTTTGGTGGGGTAGGGGCCTCGGGCAATCATCGCGCCAGTGCGTATTACGCGGCGGATTATTGCGCCTACCCGGTGGCATCGCTTGAGACCCCAAGCCTGGTGGTTCCGGCCACGCTAACCCCCGGCATTACGCTGATCTAAATGTGGGAGGGGGCGTGCTCCCGATGGCGGTGTGTCAGGCACCTGATTTATCAACTGACCAACTGCTATCGCAGGCAAGCCTTCTGCCACACTGGATTTGCGGTGTGTTGAAGACTTTTGATGCCTATAAAAACAGATGTTCGTGGAGCCTCGCCGATGAAATCCTATGAAGTCAATTTTGACGGTCTAGTGGGGCCGACCCATAACTACGGCGGTTTGTCCTACGGCAACGTCGCGTCCCAGAGCAACAGCCAGCAGTCTTCGAACCCGAAGGAAGCGGCGTTGCAGGGCCTGCAAAAAATGAAGGCCCTGATGGATATGGGCTTCGTGCAGGGCGTGCTGGCTCCCCAGGAACGTCCCGACGTGGCCGCATTGCGTAACCTCGGTTTCAGCGGCAGCGATGCCCAGGTGATCCAGCAGGCGGCCCAGCAAGCCATGCCGTTGCTGGTCGCCAGTTGCTCGGCGTCGAGTATGTGGGTGGCCAACGCCGCCACCGTCAGCCCCAGCGCCGACACCGCGGATGGCCGTGTGCATTTCACCGCCGCCAACCTCAACTGCAAATACCACCGCAGCATCGAGCACCCGACCACCAGCCGCGTGCTGGGCGCCATGTTTGCCGATCCGCAGCACTTCGCCCACCACGCCGCGTTGCCGGCGGTGGCGCAGTTCGGTGACGAAGGCGCGGCCAACCACACGCGTTTTTGCCGCGAATACGGCGAGGCGGGCGTGGAGTTTTTCGTGTTCGGCCGCAGTGCATTCGACACCCGTTACCCGGCACCGCAAAAGTACCCGGCGCGCCAGACCCTCGAAGCGTCACAGGCTGTCGCCCGCCTGCACGGCCTGAAGGACGACGGCGTGGTCTACGGCCAGCAGAACCCGGCGGTGATCGACGCGGGTGTGTTCCACAACGACGTGATCGCGGTGGGCAACGGCGAGGTGCTGTTCTATCACGAGGATGCGTTCCTCAATACCGAACAGATGCTCGGCGAACTGCAAGCCAAACTGGGCAAGCTGGGCGGCAATTTCCAGTCGGTGTGTGTACCGCGCGCCCTGGTCAGCGTCGAGGACGCGGTGCGCTCCTACCTGTTCAACAGCCAGTTGCTGACCCGCGCAGACGGCTCGATGCTGCTGATCGTGCCGGAAGAGTGCCGCGCCAACGAACGTGTCTGGCACTACTTGCAGGGCCTGACGGCCTCCGGTGGGTTGATCCGCGAAGTGAAAGTCTTCGACCTCAAGCAAAGCATGCAGAATGGCGGTGGCCCGGCGTGCCTGCGTCTGCGCGTGGCGTTGAACGAAACCGAACTGGCGGCGGTGAATCCAGGCGTTATCATGACCGCGCCGTTGTACGACACGCTGACCCAATGGGTCCACAAGCACTACCGCGACAGCCTGCGCGAATCCGACCTGGCTGATCCGCAATTGCTGCTTGAGTGCCGGACGGCACTGGATGAACTGACGCAAATCCTTAAACTGGGCGCGGTTTATCCTTTCCAGATCAATTAACGCCGCACGGCTGAGAGCATTTTATGAGCACCGATACCCTGAAACTGATCCTTGAAGACACCGACGGCACCCAGCTGGAAACTTCCTGCACCCGCGTTGCTGTGGTGTGGCAGGGCAAGGAGATCTGGATCCAGCACGACGGTCGCGGCCAACTGCTGATCGGTGTGGACGTCGAAGAAGGCGACGCCGAGTACGCCAACCTGCTGATGCGCCCATTGGCCACCAACCTGATGAGCCTGCAGCTGGAAATGGAACCGGCCGACATGGAAGGTGATGATGACGATCACGTCCACGGTCCTGGCTGCAACCACTAAGGAAGCTTGCGTATGCTCGCCCTCGGCAAACTGCTTGAACTGACCCTCGCCGGTCGCGAACCGGCGCAAAAAATTCAACTGACTGTCGACGGCGTGCAGATGCGCTGGCTCAGCGAGGGCGCGCTGGAAGTGCGTCCGCCGCAAGCCTCGGACAATGGCAGCGACCTGCTGCTGTCGTCCGGCATCCATGGCAACGAAACCGCGCCGATCGAATTGCTCGACCGCCTGTTGCATGGCATCGCCCGTGGGGAGATCAAACCCCGCACCCGTATTCTGTTCCTCTTCGGCAACCCCGAGGCCATGCGCCGCGGCGAGCGTTACCTCGAACTGGACATCAACCGGCTGTTCAATGGCCGTCATGAAAGCAACATCGGCCCCGAAGCCATGCGCGCCGCGGAGCTGGAACAACTGGCCCGTAGTTTTTTCAGCAAGCCCGAGCGCTCGCGCCTGCATTACGACCTGCACACCGCCATCCGTGGCTCGAAGATCGAGCAGTTCGCGCTGTACCCGTGGAAAGACGGGCGCCAGCATTCGCGACGCGAGCTGGAGCGGCTGCGTGCGGCCGGGATGGAAGCGGTGCTGCTGCAGAACAAAACGTCCATCACCTTCACGGCCTTCACCTACGAGCAACTGGACGCCGAGGCTTTCACCCTGGAATTGGGTAAGGCGCGGCCGTTCGGACAGAACCAGGGAGTGGACGTCTCACGCCTGGAGGCGCGCCTGACTCAGATCATCGAAGGCAGCGAGCCTGAGGCGGACAGCCTGGATGGGTTGAAACTGTTCGCTGTTTCGCGGGAAGTCATCAAGCACAGCGATGCGTTCCTGCTGCACTTGCCCGCGGACGTGGAAAACTTTTCTGAGTTGGAAAAGGGTTATCTGCTGGCCGAAGACGTGGCCAAGACCCGTTGGGTGATTGAGGAGGAGGGCGCGCGCATCATCTTCCCCAACCCGAAGGTGAAAAACGGTTTGCGTGCAGGGATATTGATTGTGCCGACCACGGACGTGGGCCTGGCATAGACCTGGACCGAATGTGAGAGGGGGCTTGCTCCCGATAGCAGTGTGTCAGTCAGCTCATCTGGAGCTGAGACACCGCCATCGGGGGCAAGCCCCCTCCCACATTTTGTTTTGCAGTATTGCTTAGACTGCTACCGCCCGTGGCTCGCTGCGGCGGATCGCCCGCACTTTGTGCAGGGTGTCGGCGCACGTACGCGCGGCTTCCTGACCCTTGTGCACGAAGTGCTCATAGAAGAATGTGGTGTGTTCACTGCCGGCGTGGAAGTGATGCGGGGTCAGGGACACCGAGAACACCGGCACTTCGGTTTCCAGCTGCACCTGCATCAGGCCGCTGACCACCGATTGGGCAACGAATTCGTGGCGGTAGATGCCGCCGTCCACCACCAACGCGGCGGCAACGATGCCCGCGTAGCGACCGGTCTTGGCCAGCAGTTTGGCGTGCAGGGGCATTTCAAAGGCACCGCCGACTTCGAAAAAGTCGATGTCCGATTCCTGGTAGCCCTGGGCGATCATTTCGGCGAGAAAGCCCTTACGGCTCTGGTCGACAATATCCTTGTGCCAGCAGGCCTGGATAAACGCGACGCGCTCGCCGTGATGGTTTTTGCTTTTGCTGTCGATAGCGGTGGGTTGCATGTTCTGACTCCTGTTTAAGAAAAAAACAGGGCGTTATGAATCGAATGGGATTTCAAGGGTATGCAACGCGTGGGCATGCGGGCATGCGGTCAACGTGCGGCCCTTGGGTGCCAATCCCGTTCTCTCTTCATCCGGACTATGACCGTCGGCCCCGGGATCACACCGGGTCTGCTGACCTTGCCGCCGGCCTGCGTAAGCAGTCCAAGGCGCCAAGCGCTCGCGGGCTATACACATTGCGTGTAATTACCGCCGGTGGGGAATTACACCCCGCCCTGAGAACGTTGCCGCCAGAACCCTGGCGGCGCAGAGTTTTTAACACGGTTTTTCAGAAACTGCACGGACGTCGTATCGATTAGCTATATCGGTTTGTTTGGTTGGTATTCGATTGAATGCACACGGGGCTTGATATTGCGCGGCTTTGCCCGCAGTAATCGTCAATACGACAAAACGCCCCATCTGCCCGAGGCCAGTTAGATGACCGTGATAGACCTTCGCAGCGACACCGTGACCCAACCCACCGCCGGCATGCGCGATGCCATGGCCAGCGCCGCCAGCGGCGATGACGTCTACGGTGAAGACCCTAGCGTCAATCGCCTGGAAGCCGAGCTGGCCCATCGCCTGGGGTTTGCCGCTGCGTTGTTCGTGCCCACCGGCACCATGAGTAACCTGCTGGCGCTGATGGCCCACTGCGAACGCGGCGAGGAATACATCGTCGGGCAGCAGGCCCACACCTACAAATACGAAGGCGGCGGTGCGGCGGTGCTGGGCTCGATCCAGCCACAGCCGCTGGAGGTGCAGGCGGACGGTTCTCTGGATCTGGATCAAGTGCTGGCGGCCATCAAACCCGACGACTTCCACTTCGCCCGCACCCGCTTGCTGGCTCTGGAAAACACCATGCAGGGCAAAGTGCTGCCCATGGAGTACTTGGCCAAGGCGCGAGCGTTTACCCGTGAGCATGACCTGGCCCTGCATCTGGATGGCGCGCGTCTCTACAACGCCGCGGTCAAGCTGGGGGTGGATGCGCGGGAGATCGCCCAGCATTTCGATTCGGTGTCGGTGTGCCTGTCCAAGGGCCTCGGCGCTCCGGTAGGCTCGGTGTTGTGCGGGTCTACCGCGCTGATCGCCAAGGCGCGCCGTTTGCGCAAGATGGTGGGCGGCGGCATGCGCCAGGCCGGTTCATTGGCGGCGGCGGGTCTGTATGCCCTGGATCATCAAGTGCAGCGCCTGGCCGAAGACCACGCCAATGCCCAGTGGCTGGGGGATGAGCTGCGCAAGGCCGGTTACAGCGTAGAGCCGGTGCAGACCAACATGGTCTATGTGCAGGTGGGCGATCAGGCCCAGGCATTGAAGGCGTTTGCCGCCGAGCGCGGGATCAAGTTGAGCGCGGCGCCTCGTCTGCGCATGGTCACCCATTTGGATGTTAATCGGGCGCAGATGGCACAGGTGCTGGAAACATTCGTCGAATATTCGCGTAAATGAACGTGCAGACCGTCTAATTGAACCTCTCTATCGCATAAACACGCTGTACCACCGGCAAAGGGCCGATATAATGCGGCCCTTTGCCGTCGCTCCGTCTGATGATGTTGCGCACTGGCCTTTGGCCGCAGCCTCCGTGGAAGAACCTAATGAAAAGCGCAGAAATCCGTGAAGCCTTCCTTCGCTTCTTCGAAGAGCAAGGTCACACCCGTGTCTCCTCCAGCTCCTTGATCCCAGGCAATGACCCTACCCTGCTGTTCACTAACGCGGGGATGAACCAGTTCAAGGACTGCTTCCTGGGCCAGGAAAAGCGCGCCTACACCCGCGCGGTCAGCAGCCAGAAGTGCGTGCGCGCCGGTGGTAAGCACAACGACCTGGAAAACGTCGGCTATACCGCCCGTCACCACACCTTTTTCGAAATGCTCGGCAACTTCAGCTTTGGCGATTATTTCAAGCAAGACGCGATCAACTTCGCCTGGACCTTCCTGACCGGCGTGCTGAAACTGCCGAAGGAAAAACTCTGGGTCACCGTCTACGCCAGCGATGACGAGGCGTACGACATCTGGACCAAACAAGTGGGCGTGCCGGCCGAGCGCATGGTGCGTATCGGCGACAACAAAGGCGCACCTTACGCGTCCGACAACTTCTGGACCATGGGCGATACCGGCCCATGCGGCCCTTGCACCGAGATCTTCTACGACCACGGCGCCGATATCTGGGGTGGCCCGCCGGGCTCGCCGGAAGAAGACGGCGACCGTTACATCGAGATCTGGAACAACGTTTTCATGCAGTTCAACCGCACCGCCGATGGCGTGTTGCATCCGCTGCCGGCACCGTCGGTGGACACCGGCATGGGCCTGGAGCGGATCAGTGCGGTGATGCAGCACGTTCATTCCAACTACGAAATCGATCTGTTCCAGAGCCTGCTGGCTGCGGCCGCCAAGGCCATCGGTTGCAGTAATGATGACCAAGCCTCGCTCAAAGTGGTGGCCGACCACATCCGTTCCTGCGGCTTCCTGATCGCCGACGGCGTACTGCCGTCCAACGAAGGCCGTGGCTATGTGCTGCGTCGCATCATTCGTCGCGCTTGCCGTCACGGTAACAAGCTGGGCGCCAATGGCAGCTTCTTCTACCAGATCGTCGCGGCCCTGGTCGCCGAGATGGGCGATGCCTTCCCGGAACTCAAGCAGAACCAGGCGCACATCGAGCGCGTGCTCAAGGCCGAAGAAGAGCAGTTCGCCAAAACCCTGGAACAGGGCCTGAAGATCCTCGAACAAGACCTGGCCAACCTGTCGGGCAACGTGGTGCCGGGCGACGTGGTGTTCAAGCTCTACGACACCTACGGCTTCCCGATGGACCTGACCGGCGACATCGCCCGCGAGCGCAACCTGACCCTCGACGAGGAAGGTTTCGAACGCGAGATGGAAGCCCAGCGCGTACGCGCACGCTCGGCCAGTTCCTTCGGCATGGACTACAACAGCCTGGTCAAGGTGGATGTGGCCACCGAGTTCACCGGCTACAAGGCCACCAGCGGCTCGGCCAAAGTGGTCGCGCTGTACAAGGAAGGCCAGTCGGTCGACGTGTTGAACGAAGGCGACGAGGGTGTCGTGGTGCTGGATCAGACCCCGTTCTATGCCGAATCCGGCGGTCAGATCGGCGACTGTGGTTTCGTCAAATCCAGCTCCGGTCGTTTCGACGTACGTGATACCACCAAGACCGGCGGCGCCTTCCTGCACCACGGTGTGCTGGCCTCAGGCAGTCTGACCGTAGGCTCCCCGGTGGACACCCAGGTAGACGCCGACGTGCGCCACGCCACGTCGCTGAACCACTCGGCCACCCACTTGCTGCATGCCGCCCTGCGCCAGGTGCTGGGTGAACACGTTCAGCAGAAAGGTTCGTTGGTCGACAGTCAGCGCCTGCGTTTCGACTTCAGCCACTTCGAAGCGATCAAGCCAGAGCAGATCAAGGCACTGGAAGACATCGTCAACGCCGAAATCCGCAAGAACACCCCGGTGGAAACCGTCGAGACCGATATCGAGACGGCCAAGGCCAAGGGCGCCATGGCATTGTTCGGCGAGAAGTACGGCGACAGCGTGCGCGTGCTGAGCATGGGCGGCGATTTCTCGGTGGAACTGTGTGGCGGTATCCACGCCAACCGTACTGGCGACATTGCCTTGCTCAAGATCATCAGCGAAGGCGGCGTGGCGTCCGGTGTACGTCGTATCGAAGCGGTGACCGGCGCTGCGGCCCTGGCATACCTGAACTCGGCGGAAGAACAACTCAAGGAAGCGGCCAGCCTGGTCAAGGGCAGCCGCGACAACCTGATCGACAAGCTGTCCGCTGTCCTGGAGCGCAACCGTGCCCTGGAGAAACAGCTGGAACAGTTGCAAGCCAAGGCTGCCAGCGCAGCGGGCGACGATCTGTCGGCTTCGGCCGTTGACGTCAAGGACGTGAAAGTCCTGGCCGCACGCCTGGACGGTCAGGACGGCAAGGCGTTGTTGGCCCTGGTCGATCAGTTGAAAAACAAGCTCGGCCGCGCAGTGATCCTGCTCGGCGGTGTCCATGAGGAAAAGGTCGTACTGGTTGCCGGTGTAACCAAAGACCTGACTGGCCAACTCAAAGCCGGTGATTTGATGAAGCAAGCCGCTGCGGCAGTGGGCGGGAAGGGCGGTGGTCGTCCTGACATGGCACAAGGCGGTGGTGTAGACGCCGGTGCCCTGGATGCGGCCCTGGCCCTGACCGTGCCGTTTGTCGAGGCTGGCATTTAAGGCACTGTGAATCGGCCCGCGGTCTAGTCGCGGGCCTGATCAGTGCTGGTTGATTGGATATTTAGGCGCCCCTTTACGGGCTGAGGCGGCTGGAAATGGCTTTGATCGTACAGAAATTTGGAGGCACCTCGGTCGGCTCTGTCGAAAGAATCGAGCAGGTGGCCGACAAAGTTAAGAAATTCCGCGACGCTGGCGACGACCTGGTGGTGGTGCTGTCGGCCATGAGCGGCGAGACCAATCGCCTGATCGATCTGGCCAAGGCAATCAGTGGCGACCAGCAACCGTTGCCGCGCGAGCTGGATGTGATCGTATCCACCGGCGAACAGGTGACCATTGCCCTGCTGGCCATGGCCCTGAACAAACGCGGCGTGCCGGCTGTGTCCTACACAGGCAGCCAAGTGCGCATCCTCACCGACAGCGCTCATACCAAGGCGCGTATTCTGCAGATCGACGATCAGAAAATTCGCGCTGATCTGAAAGCCGGGCGTGTGGTAGTTGTAGCGGGCTTCCAGGGTGTGGACGAGCAGGGCAACATCACCACCCTTGGCCGTGGCGGTTCGGACACCACCGGCGTGGCGCTGGCGGCAGCTCTCAAGGCTGATGAATGCCAGATCTACACCGATGTGGATGGCGTCTACACCACGGACCCGCGTGTGGTGTCCGTGGCGCAGCGCCTGGACAAGATCACCTTTGAAGAGATGCTGGAGATGGCCAGTCTCGGTTCCAAGGTGCTGCAAATCCGCGCGGTGGAATTCGCCGGCAAGTACAACGTTCCGCTGCGCGTATTGCACAGCTTCAAAGAGGGTCCGGGCACCCTCATTACTATTGATGAAGAGGAATCCATGGAACAGCCGATCATTTCCGGCATCGCTTTCAACCGCGATGAAGCCAAGCTGACGATCCGTGGCGTGCCAGACACCCCGGGCGTGGCATTCAAGATCCTGGGCCCTATCAGTGGCGCAAACATTGAAGTCGACATGATCGTGCAGAACGTTTCGCACGATAACACCACCGATTTCACCTTCACCGTGCACCGCAACGAATACGATGCGGCTGAGCGTATTCTGCAGAACACTGCAAAAGAAATCGGCGCCCGTGAAGTGGTGGGTGACACCAAGATTGCCAAGGTCTCCATCGTAGGCGTGGGCATGCGTTCCCACGCCGGCGTTGCCAGCCGCATGTTCGAAGCCCTGGCCAAGGAAAGCATCAACATCCAGATGATCTCCACCTCGGAAATCAAAGTCTCGGTGGTGATCGAAGAGAAGTACCTGGAACTGGCTGTACGCGCGCTGCATACCGCTTTTGAGCTGGACGCTCCAGCCCGACAGGGCGAGTGACGTAATGCCAGAAAGGCGCGGTTTACCGCGCCTTTCATTTTTTTGTGGGCTGCGTGTGTAGGACCTGTTCTTTTGCGCGCGCTCGACAATACTTAGGCGGGTAGGGCTATGGCTTTCGGGTTGTAGGTCGAAGGCCTTTTTTTTGCAGACTGTTGTTCCTGAACTGAAATGCGTGAGGAGAAAGGCATGCTGATTCTGACTCGTCGTTGCGCAGAAAGCCTGATTATCGGTGATGGAGAAATCACCGTGACCGTGCTCGGCGTTAAAGGCAATCAAGTGCGTATCGGGGTTAACGCTCCGAAAGAGGTAGCGGTCCACCGCGAGGAAATTTACCTGCGGATCAAGAAAGAGAAGGACGAAGAACCAAGCCTTTAATTTTTATCGTTTTTTATGTTTGCAAACGGGGATGAACGTGGTTAATATACGCCCCGTGTTGCGGAGAGCTGGCCGAGTGGCCGAAGGCGCTCCCCTGCTAAGGGAGTACACCTCAAAAGGGTGTCGGGGGTTCGAATCCCCCGTTCTCCGCCATTATTTGCTTAGTACGTTGCAATCTGGATTTATCGGTAAGTTGTTGAAATTACTCGAAAAAATCGCTTTACATAGAGATTGAACGGCCTATAATGCGCGGCAACAAATGCACTCGTAGCTCAGCTGGATAGAGTACTCGGCTACGAACCGAGCGGTCACAGGTTCGAATCCTGTCGAGTGCACCATTTAAGAGTTAGCTGCAGCGATGCAGGTAGCTTGGCTTCAACCAGTTGTGATCTGGTCTAAAAACACAATCTGCACTCGTAGCTCAGCTGGATAGAGTACTCGGCTACGAACCGAGCGGTCACAGGTTCGAATCCTGTCGAGTGCACCATACAAACAAAAAGCCCGCCTAGCGCGGGCTTTTTGCCGTCTGGGGTTTTATCTTTTTTCTCTCGGCCCATGTGTTTTCCTTTCCGTCTGCGTCGTCGCAGTTCATAGATGCGGCCAATACTCAACTTTGGCTCGCAAGCGCTTGTTCTTTCCAGTTTTTTAACGTTAAAAGCGGACGCAAGGTGTATCATTGCGCCCGTCAGCCCCGCCGGGGCTTGTGGAATACCTCCATGGACTTACCCAGTAGTTACTCAGTGCCCCGTTTCACCAATCATGAATTGACTGATTGATCCTTCCGGCGTGCCCCGCTGCTGGGAGTGGAGTTCGCCTATGACCGAAGTTGAAGTAAAGAAAACTCAAGAAAGCCTGCAGGATCGCCTTGCTCAAGTTATCGAGCTGCTGCAGCGCCAGCGTGTGGTCGAAGACCTAACGCACCGCCAGGAAGGTCCTCACCACGACCGCGTCGAAAACCTGGTGCACCGGCAAAACCTCGTCGAGCTGCAACGCAAGCTCGATGATCTGCACTCTGCCGACGTCGCCTACATACTTGAAGCCCTCCCGCTCGATGATCGACTGACCCTGTGGCAGTTGGTCAAGGCCGACCGTGATGGCGACATCCTGCTCGAAGTGTCGGACTCGGTGCGTGAAACCCTGATCGCCGACATGGACGATCACGAACTGTTAGCGGCGGCCAAGGAGATGGACGCCGACGAACTGGCCGACCTGGCGCCGGAATTGCCGCGTGACGTTGTCCACGAGCTGATGGAGGCCCTTGACGGTCAGCAGCGCGAGCGCGTGCGCTCAGCGTTGTCCTACGATGAGGATCAGGTCGGCGCCCTGATGGACTTCGAGATGGTCACCATCCGTGAAGACGTCAGCCTGGAAGTGGTACTACGCTATCTGCGTCGATTGAAAGAATTGCCAAGCCACACCGATAAGCTGTTCGTGGTGGATTACGAAGGTATTCTCAAGGGTGTGCTGCCGATCAAACGGCTGCTGGTCAACGACCCTGAGAAAAAAGTGGCCGATTTGATGGCTAGCGACACGGTGAGCTTTCATCCTGACGAAGATGCTTACGAGGCGGCTCAGGCCTTTGAGCGTTACGACTTGATTTCGGCTCCCGTGGTCGATAAGAACGGCAAGCTGATTGGTCGTCTGACTATCGATGAAATCGTCGACCTGATCCGTGAAGAGAGTGAGACCGAAGTCCTCAACATGGCGGGTCTGCGTGAAGAGGAAGATATTTTTGCCTCGGTTTGGCGTTCGCTGCATAACCGCTGGGCGTGGCTTGCAATCAATCTGATTACTGCGTTTATCGCATCCCGCGTGATCGGATTGTTCGAAGGCTCCATCGAGAAGCTGGTGGCGTTGGCGGCGCTGATGCCGATTGTGGCAGGCATCGGCGGCAACTCAGGCAACCAGACGATTACCATGATTGTGCGTGCGATGGCACTGGATCAGGTGAGTACTGCCAACTCCTCGCGATTGCTGCGCAAAGAATTGGCGGTGGGCTTGATCAACGGATTGGTATGGGGCGGCGTGATCGGCGTCGTGGCTTACTTGCTGTATGGCAGCTGGTCGCTTGGCGTAGTGATGACTGCCGCCATGACCCTTAACCTTCTGTTGGCGGCGCTGATGGGGGTGTTGATACCCATGACTTTGGCACGCCTGGGACGCGACCCTGCCATGGGTGCCAGCGTGATGATCACGGCCATGACCGACAGCGGCGGCTTCTTTATATTCCTGGGCCTGGCGACGATCTTTCTCCTCTAAGCCAACTCGATGCGCGGCTGCCCGGCCGCTACGCCGCAAGAGCGAGCAGACTTGCTCTTGCGGTTGTCTTCACAAATCCCACGCAAAAAAAAGCCAGCACTAGGCTGGCTTCTGCTTTCAGTTGCAATTCATTCGGCTTCTGCGGCCGCCTCAACGTCGTGCGCGATCAGCGAGACGAGAGCATTTTGCTGGCGATGGGAGAGCTGACGAAAACGCTGCAGCAGTTCGCGTTCGTGCAGCGACAGCTCAGGACTGTCCAGGCGCATGCTCAACTCTTCACCCAACGCACCTTCCTGAATAAGGCTCTGTTCCAGGCGCGCGATGATTTCGGAGTTCATGCTGCGGTGATGATTGCGAGCCACCTCGGCAATGCGTTCCCGCATTCCGTCTGGCAGACGTACGACGAACTTGTCAGCCGTACGGCTGGAATAAATTGCCTGTTTCAATGGGCGCATATATTTAACCGGTTAGTTCAGGGGAGCGGTTTCTGGAATTGGCCGCAAGATGAGTGTTAAGACAAGACTCACGACCAAAGTTCAACCCGAATTGCAAAGAGGCCGCATCATGCCTCACATTTGCCAGTTCCTTGGCGTCAATTCTGTGACAAATATTGAACTGCCTGGAGGCTTTATGCCAGCACTGATTTGCATTTTTGCGGACTGGTTGGAAAACATTCACTTGAGGGGCTACCCAGATGGAACTATCCCGAAAACCCAGTCGCAGCAGGGTTTGAGGCCGCACATCCTATAGCAAAGTGGCCTTTTGCCCTTATCCTTTAGACTAGTGGCAAACGGCCAAATGAGTAGGTTGAGGCGACGTAAGGTATGGGTGAATGAAAGGAAGAGGAGGAGCTGTCAGCGCAGGATCGGATCGAATTTGATCCGACGGCCTACGAAAAGGGTTAGTAAGAAAAAGCAGGCGGATATGCCGCTGACAATTAAAGCGGTGCTTTGCTCATCTTTTGTATACGTCTCTAAGCCATACAGGCCGGTGGCGGTGGTCAAGCACAAAAAAAGCCAGGCAGATTTGCTCATTATTAAATTCTCAGAAAACCCAGTGTTCGGATGTAGGTGCGGCCTGGGTGCCCTGGGTCAGGCGTACGGGAGATTGCGCGGTTGGCGTCATCACTGCCAGTTGCGGGCGTTGCTGCAAGTGGTGTGGAACAGCGTGTTGGCTGATCTGCGCTGGGTCCTGCGCATTTGACGATTGAAAGTGAAACATCACCAGTGCAGCCAGGGCGACAGAATTGAGAGCTAACAGAAGGGCGCTGTTCATGGGCATGTTCTCCGTTTACCGCCTGGCTGAGTGGTGGGGTATAAGAACAGTATTGCAGGTGTCGTGCCAAACCATTAACTCAATAAAATCAATGGCTTGTAGGCGTTTATGCTGCTTCTCAGGTTGCAATTTGCAACGCGACCAGTTTGGGGGAGTGCATTTTGCACGACTTAGACCAAGTGCCTATGTATACGGGGCGAAACCGAATTCGCTGTAGTCAGGATCGGCTTACGGGCAAAAAGCCTAAGGACGACATGACAAAACTCACCTCCGCCGTTAACATGCACGCCGTCCATCGCCGCCATGGCTTGATGGCTGTCATTAGTCCCAGTAGCTCAATTGGATAGAGCATCCCCCTCCTAAGGGGAAGGTTGGCCGTTCGAACCGGCCCTGGGACGCCATATTCAAAGCCCCGTACGGAATATCCGGCGGGGCTTTTTTGTGCGCGCTTGAACTTTTGCAACACGGGTCGAACCTTGGCGTCAATCGAGGTTCACAGCAGGGCTTAGCGTGTATTTGTGGCAACGGTGTACCTCGCACCCCACTGAGCATCGTCTGAACAGCAGTCAATTGTTTTGTAAAAATTTATCCCCGGAAGCTGCCTGTATTGCCTGTCCGGAACCGACCACCGGGGACTATCATGCCGATAGCCCTGTTTCTCACTGCAAGGAGCCGCTCGGAACGCCGATGCGACAGATCTGGAAATCTTTTCGAGCCCTTTATTTCGCCTCCTTGATGATGCTGATCGGCTCTGGCTTGCTCAGCACCTACCTGGCGCTGCGCCTGGCGGCTGATAACGTTGACAGCCTGTGGGTCGGTGCGCTGATGGCCGCCAACTATTTTGGTCTGGTGCTGGGCGGCAAGATTGGACACCGCCTGATTGCCCGAGTCGGGCATATCCGCGCGTATGCGACCTGTGCCGGAATTGTCGGTGCGGCGGTGTTGGGTCATGGCCTGGTCGATTGGCTGCCGGCCTGGATCGTGCTGCGGGTGATCGTGGGTCTGGGCATGATGTGCCAGTACATGGTCATTGAAAGCTGGCTCAACGAACAGGCGGACGCCAAGCAGCGTGGTGTGGTGTTCAGTGGCTATATGATCGCCTCTTATCTGGGGCTGGTACTGGGTCAGTTGATTCTGGTGATGCATCCCCAGCTCGGCCTGGAACTGTTGATGCTGGTCGCGTTGTGCTTTGCGCTTTGTCTGGTACCGGTTGCCATGACTCGGCGCATTCACCCGGCGCCTTTGCGGCCGGCTCCGATGGAGCCGCGCTTCTTCATCAAGCGCGTCCCGCAGTCGCTGAGTACAGTGTTGGGCGCGGGGCTGATCGTCGGTTCTTTCTACGGTTTGGCGCCGCTGTATGCGTCCCAGCAGGGGTTGACGACCGAGCAGGTCGGCTTGTTCATGGGTAGCTGCATCTTTGCCGGGTTGGTGGTGCAGTGGCCGTTGGGCTGGTTATCGGATCGTTATGATCGCGCGCTGCTGATCCGTTGCTTCGCGCTTTGCCTGGCCGTGGCGTCATTGCCGTTGGCGATTCTCACTCAGGTGCCGCTGGAGGTGTTGTTCATCGCCGGGTTCCTGTGCTCGTTGGTGCAATTTTGCCTGTACCCGCTGGCGGTGGCGTTTTCCAACGACCATGTCGAAGGTGACCGCCGAGTATCTCTGACGGCCATGCTGTTGGTTACGTATGGCGTCGGCGCCAGTGTCGGGCCTTTGTTGGCGGGTGTGGTGATGAAGCTGTTCGGCAGTCAGATGCTGTACGCGTTTTTCACTTTGTGTGCGCTGATCCTGGTGTGGCGGATTAGGCCCAAGGCTGTCACTAATCTGCATCAGGTGGACGACGCGCCTTTGCATCACGTAGCGATGCCCGACAGTATGTCCAGTTCGCCGTTGGTCGCGGCGCTCGATCCGCGGGTGGATGAGCAAGTGGTGCAGGATCAGATGCAAACGAGCCCCGAGCCCGAAGTCGAGCCGCCGCAGCCGCCGGTCGAGGAGCCCAGTACCGAGGCGCCTGCCGAGCAGCCGGACTCCGACGAGCATCCCAACGGCTTGAGCGGGGCGCGTCCCTAACAACGAAAAACGGGCAGACCCCTGAGGGCTGCCCGTTTTTTATTGCGACCCGTGGCGCTTAAAAGTCGTCGTCTTTGTCGAAACGACGTGCTTCGCGCTGCAATTGGTAAACGAAACGCTCGACCTGTCGCTGCACCAGCCCGCTCATATTATGGAAGCGTACGCCGGCGAAAGTGGTGTTGATCTTCTCTTCGAAGTGCAGGTAGCGCAGTTCGACCGAGGTGGTCATGCTGCCGAAGGGCAGGGCGGCGATAAATCGGTCATAGACCTGGCCCAGTTGCAGGCGCTCAGTGATGTCTCCCTCGAAGCGCAATTTGCAGCCGGTGGCGGAAATATCCAATAGCTTGCCGTTGATCGGCGCCTTGAGCTTTTCACCACCCAGCTCGATGTTCACCAACTGTGCCAGCTTCAGGGCTGCACGAAAGGCATTCCTGCGTTGGTGATACACAACTTCATTGGGCATGCTGCCGGTGTAGATGCGGTGACCATTCTTTTCGCTGATGGTCATGCCACCGTTGCTTTCCCACGCGACGCGCACGCCATCGTGGAAGCCTTCGATGCGGAACGGCTCGCCATTTTCAAGATAGCGCTCACCGTCGCGGGGGATCATTTCGTCCATGACCAGCGTGTTACTGTCCCGATCGACATCCACCAGATAACTCTGGAAACGCTGGCTGCGCTCGTGAAACGTAATGATCAGCGGGTCATGGCTTTCTTGCAGCATTCGCAAGTTGCCGGCGATTTCCAGAGGCGTGGTGAGGACCTTGGGGGGCTGCGGAGCATCTTCCGCATTAAGAGCGTTGAACACGGTTCTTCCATCTCCAGACAAATACGACTACACGCAAGAACCGGCATTTTGCCAGCATGTAGCGCGCCTTGGATAGGGCGCGCGGTAAACCGGTGTCAGGCTTGGCTGCGGGTGCTGGGCTTGACCAGACGCGAGGTGGAGCCCTGAGCGTTATACAGCGCCGGTGGCTCGCCGCCGTGGAGTATACGCAACTGGTTGGCCGTCGTAGCTTGCTGAAGCTGAATCGACTGGCCGTTGAGTTGATTGGCTTCCTGGCACTGGCTGAGCAATTGATTGAGTGCTTTGCTCTGAGTGAGCAGATGGTCGCCCACCGAGGAGTGGCTGGCCAGCTGTGCCAGGCCGTCATGGTCTGCGGGCAGACCCAGGCTGATAAGGATCTGGCTGCGTTTCTTGCCATGCTGTTCCAGTAGGACGATCAGCGACTGCTTGCGCGCCAGGATTTCCTCAAGGAGCGGCATATCCCGGCCATAGAGCGCCAAGGATTCTTCTTTTAGCAGCTCGAGCAACTGTTGCGTCGGCGCTAGATCATCGATGATCAGTTGAAGCAGGGTTTCGTCGTGATGCATGGCTGGCCTTGGGTTTTAAGCGTCCAAAAGCCCGGCGCAGGCCTTTGCCTAGCGCTCGGCTTCGAAGTTAAGCAGCTTGCTGGCTACACGGTTGCTGTCGACTTTGTAGCTGCCATCAGCGATTGCCTGTTTCAATTCGGCCACGCGGGCTTTATTGACCACCGGTTGATCGCGCAGCGAGTCAGTGACCTTCTGCAACTGTTGAGCCTCATTGCTCAGGTGTACCGATTCCCCGCTCTGGCTGGCGCTGGTCTGTTCCGTCTTGGCAGGCGCTGGGGCCTTGGTTTCCGCACTTTCTTTGGCACCCGTGGTGCGAGCAGTACCAGACGTTGCCGGGGAGTTATTTAAACGATTGAAATCAATGACCATGATAAAAAACCTCTGGGTATTTGGACGCTTGCCATGTTTTCGGCCATACCCGGATAAACTTTAGGCGCGAATGACAATAAATCTCCACACGGGACTTCTCGTGCACAGTGTAGGAAAACCCAGCGTCCTCTACCAGCGATCTATAAAGCCACCTCCACTTGTCCTGGGGCGGTCACGCGCGCTTTGATCACGCGGTTTGAATTGAGGTTCTTAACCCGGATCTGCTCGCTCATGCCGCCGTTGGACAGTGCTTCACCGGGCATTTTCACATTCAAAGCGCCGCTACTGGCTGAAATCACCACCTGATCGCCCTTACGGATAACCTCGGCCTGCTCTAAATGAACCAGCGTGAGAACCTGATCGGTGACCACTGGTCGGGTTAATCTCTGCCCGATGGCCTGGTCGACGCTCGTCAGATAGCCCTGACTGATCTGACTGATGTCACGTTCGCGTAAGACGACATCCTCAAAAGCGATGATCCCGGTGCGCTTCAGTGGCCTCGCCACCACCACCACATCGCGGAATAGTTTGACCTGCGCCGGCACAAACACGGTCCAGGGCGAGGCGCCGTCGCACCGGACCCTCACAGTCACACGGCCGATGGGCTGGGCAGGACTTTCCAGGGTGGCTGTCAATTCCTTGTCGCACATCGGCATGCGCAGGCGAGGGTCCAATTGGTTGACTTGGATTTCATAACGACCCAGCGTCTGTGTAGTTGCCAGATAATCTTCTACAGTGAACTCAAGAAAGCCTTGAGTGACGCCGATAAGGAGATCAGGCAAGGTGACGTTCTCTGCGCGGGCCGTGGTGCCCAGGCAGAAAGCCAGCAATGCCATCGAGACGCTGAGCAATCTGCGGTGGCGGGGGTGTCGGGAAACTGTCGTTTTCATATCCATAGCCAACAAATAGCAAAGCTCGTGCCGTTTAGTGTCGGGTGCGCGTCGTACCCCCGAAGGTTTTAGCGTAGGAGTCTGGGCATGGCAGGTGTAATGGATTCAGTAAACCAGCGCACACAGCTGGTAGGGCAGAATCGCCTGGAGTTGTTGCTTTTCCGCCTCGATGGCAGGCAGCTGTATGGCATCAATGTGTTCAAAGTGCGGGAAGTGCTGCAATGCCCCAAACTGACGATCATGCCCAAATCCAGTCCGGTGGTATGTGGTGTGGCCAATATTCGCGGCGCCACTATTCCGATTCTTGATCTGGCCCTGGCGACAGGCTCGTCCGGTCTTCAGGACCGTGAAAGTCCGTTCGTGATCATCACCGAGTACAACACCAAGACCCAGGGTTTCCTGGTGCGCTCGGTGGAGCGCATCGTCAACATGAACTGGGAAGAGATCCATCCACCACCCAAGGGCACCGGCCGCGATCACTACCTCACGGCGGTGACGCGGGTCGATAACCAGTTGGTGGAAATTATCGATGTGGAGAAGATCCTCGCCGAAGTTGCCCCTACCTCTGAGACCATTTCGGTGGGCGTGGTCGATGCCGAGACGGCGCACAAAGCGGTGTCCCTGCGTGTGCTGACGGTGGATGACTCTTCCGTGGCGCGCAAGCAGGTGACCCGTTGCCTGCAAACTGTCGGTGTGGAAGTGGTGGCGCTCAACGATGGCCGCCAGGCGCTGGATTACCTGCGCAAACTGGTGGATGAGGGCAAGAAGCCGGAAGAAGAATTCCTGATGATGATCTCGGATATCGAGATGCCGGAAATGGACGGCTACACTCTCACAGCCGAGATACGTAGCGACCCGCGTATGCAAAAATTGCATATCGTCCTGCATACTTCATTGTCGGGTGTATTCAACCAGGCCATGGTCAAAAAGGTCGGGGCGGATGATTTCCTGGCCAAATTCCGTCCTGATGACCTTGCATCGCGGGTTGTCGACCGGATCAACGCAGCAGATCACGGCTAAGGTTTAACCTTGGCGATCATACGATTTTAGAGGCGGTATCAGTGTCGACAGGTAATTTGGATTTTGAACAGTTCCGGGTCTTCCTGGAAAAGGCCTGTGGCATATTGCTCGGTGAGAACAAGCAGTACCTGGTATCCAGCCGTCTCAACAAGCTGATGGAGCAGCAGGGTATCAAGTCCCTGGGCGAGTTGGTTCAGCGGATCCAGAGTCAGCCGCGCAGTGGGCTCAAGGAGATGGTGGTCGATGCCATGACCACCAACGAAACCCTGTGGTTTCGCGATACGTATCCCTTTGAAGTGCTTAAGAGCAAGGTGTTGCCGGAAGCCATCAAGGCCAGTCCCGGACAGCGCTTGCGCATCTGGTCGGCGGCCTGTTCGTCGGGGCAGGAACCGTACTCGATTTCCATGGCTATCGACGAGTTCGAGCGGACCAACATGGGCCAGTTGAAGGCTGGGGCACAGATTGTCGCCACTGACCTGTCCGGGACCATGCTGAACAACTGCAAGACCGGCGAATACGACACCCTGGCACTGGGTCGCGGTTTGTCTCAGGAGCGTTTGCAACGTTACTTTGACTCCAAGGGAGCAGGGCGTTGGGCGGTAAAGGCGCCGATCAAGAGCCGAGTGGAGTTTCGCTCGTTCAACCTGCTCGACAGTTACGCCAGCCTGGGTAAGTTCGACATGGTGTTCTGCCGCAACGTGCTGATCTACTTTTCGGCCGAAGTGAAGAAAGACATCCTGTTGCGTATCCATGGCACGCTCAAGCGTGGCGGCTACTTGTTCCTCGGAGCGTCTGAGGCGCTCAACGGCCTGCCGGATCACTACCAGATGGTGCAGTGCAGCCCTGGCATCATCTACCAGGCCAAGTAAACAAGGCCTGTACAGTCAAAAATGTGGGAGGGGGCTTGCCCCCGATAGCGTTGGATCGGTCACCTCTATGTGACTTGATACACCGCTATCGGAGGCAAGCCTCTTCCCACTTTTAGTTTTGCGGCAATCCCCCATTGCCGCTTTACTGGCGCCAAGCGGAAGCCGCTTGCCGCTTTTCTGGCATTGCCGCCGGTAATTTCTGCTTAAGTCCTTGATATATGGGGGCTGAAAAAATTGGCATGCACCTTGCTATACCTCTGTCAACGAACAGCAGGTCAGCCTAAAGGTTTCCGCCATGAGCATCAGCTTCGATAAAGCGCTCGGTATCCACGAACAAGCCTTGGGCTTTCGCGCCCAGCGTGCCGAAGTCCTGGCCAACAACATTGCCAACGCCGATACCCCGAACTACAAGGCTCGGGATCTGGATTTCTCCGCCGTGCTCGCTGCACAGCAGGACAAGACCAAAAACGGCACCTTTGCCTTGAATATGACCAACAGTCGTCATATCGAAGCGCAAGGCCTGAGCAGTGGTGACGAGTCGCTGCTGTATCGCACGCCGATGCAGCCATCCATCGATCAGAACACCGTTGATGCGCAGCTGGAGCAATCGGCCTATGCCGAGAACTCGGTGAACTTTCAGGCCAGCTTCACCCTGCTCAACAGTAAATTCAAAGGGCTGATGTCAGCCCTGCGTGGAGAGTAAGCCATGTCCCTGTCCAGTGTTTTCAATATTGCCGGCAGTGGCATGAGCGCGCAGACCACGCGCTTGAACACCGTCGCCAGTAACATCGCCAACGCCGAGACCGTGTCTTCGAGCATTGACCAAACCTACCGCGCCCGTCACCCGGTGTTCGCCACCATGTTCCAGGGCGGCCAGAGCGGTGGCAGCGATTCGCTGTTCCAGAACCAGGACGCCGCGGGCCAGGGTGTGCAGGTACTCGGCGTAGTCGAGGATCAAAGCAACCTGGAAGCCCGTTACGAGCCCAACCATCCGGCGGCGAACGAAAAAGGCTACGTGTACTACCCGAACGTCAATGTGGTCGAGGAAATGGCGGACATGATTTCGGCCAGCCGCTCGTTCCAGACCAACGCGGAAATGATGAACACCGCCAAAACCATGATGCAGAAGGTCCTGACCCTGGGTCAGTGATAAGGGGCGCCAACCATGGCCATTGTCGATACGTCTAATAACACGGCGGTTCAAGACCTTTTCAACTCGAAGGTCAAGACGGCGTCGGACAACACTAACTTAGCGGATGCTTCCAAGGCCGCGACCGGCAGCCAGTCACTGGGCAAGGACGCATTCTTGCAGTTGCTGGTCACCCAGCTGAAAAACCAGAACCCGCTGTCGCCCCAGGACAACGGCGCGTTCGTTGCCCAACTGGCGCAATTCAGCAGCCTGGAAGGCATCAACACCCTCAATGACTCGGTGAATTCGATTTCCAGCAACTTCAGCTCCTCCCAGGCGCTGCAGGCTTCGTCGCTGGTAGGTCGTTCGATCATCACCCAGACCGACAAGGCTTTGGTCGATACCAGCAAGAGCATGACCGGTTCGGTGGCGGTGACGGCGGCGACGGGCAACGTCTCCGTCAAGATTACCGACAAGGACGGCAACGTGGTCCGCACCATCGATATGGGCGCCCAAAGCGCCGGCACGTCCGACTTTATCTGGGACGGCAAGAACGACAAAGGTGAGGTGGCGGCAGCGGGTACTTATACCTTCGCGGCCACGACCAAGAACGACAAAGGCGACTCGGTGGCCCTGGCGACTTCGCTGCCGGCAACGGTGACCAGCGTGACGCTGAGCAAGACCGGCGGCGAAATGCTGCTGAACCTGGCGGGCGGCATGGGCAGCGTCAAGCTGTCGCAAATTCAGACTATCGGTACATAGAGCCGGCTAAATACGGCAGAAGGAGAGAAACATGTCTTTTAACATCGGCCTTAGCGGCCTCTATGCAGCCAACAAACAACTGGACGTGACGGGCAACAACATCGCCAACGTCGCGACCACTGGCTTCAAATCCTCTCGTGCGGAATTCGCCGATATCTACGCTGCCTCCAAGCTGGGCACCGGTCAGAACAGCATTGGTAACGGTGTGAACCTGGCGGCGGTGTCACAGCAGTTCACCCAAGGTGACGTCAACGGCAGCGGCGGTATCCTGGATATGGCGATTCAGGGCGGTGGCTTCTTCGTGCAGAAGGGCAGCGACGGCTCGCTTGAGTACACCCGTTCCGGTGCGTTCCGTGCCGATAAGGACGGCTACATCACCAACAACACCGGCACCTCGCGTCTGCAAGGTTATGCAGCGGATGAAGACGGCAAGATCATCAAGGGCGGCCTGACCGACCTGCAACTGAACCTGTCGAATCTGCCGCCAAAGGCGTCCACCAAAGTGGACTCTACCAGTAACCTGAACTCTTCTGAGCCGGTGATCGACCAGACGCTCAAGCCGTTCAACCCTACCGATACCAGCACCTTCACCACCCAGTACAGCACTACGTTGTACGACTCCCAGGGTAATGCGCACCCGATGGTGCAGTACCTGGTGAAAACCGACGGCAACAAGTGGAACGCCTACACCCTGATCGACGGCCGCAACCCGAACGGTTCGGCGCCTACCGGCACACCGTCCACGCCGCCTGTTCCGTCGACCCTGAGCTTTGATGGCGCGGGCAAACTTACCGGTATTCTCACCGGGACTGTTTCCAGCACGACTCTGAACATCACCGGCTGGGTGCCAGGCACCGTGACCAATGGTGTGTGGAAGGCAAACGGTGCGGATGCCAACCCGACCGGTATCGCCATCAACATGGCCAACATCACGCAGTACAACTCCGCCACTTACCGTAACCCACCGGTGACTGACGGTTATGCGACTGGCCAGATCACCGGCCTGAAAATTGACGGCAGCGGTGTACTGTTCGCCACGTTCAGCAACCAGCAGAGCAAGGCCATCGGCCAGATATCTCTGGCCAGCTTCAACAATGAGCAGGGGCTGCAGCCTTCCGGCGGCACTTCCTGGCGTGAAACCTTTGCTTCGGGCCAACCGGGTTACGACACCCCTCAGGCCGGTACCTTGGGTTCGATCGTGGCCAACTCGCTTGAGAACTCCAACGTCAACCTGACCAACGAACTGGTAGACCTGATCAAGGCCCAGAGCAACTACCAGGCGAACGCCAAGACCATCTCGACCCAGAGCACCATTATGCAGACCATCATTCAGATGACCTGATGCCATGGCGTTATGCGTTTGACTTAAAGCCCCTCCATCGAGGGGTTTTTTTTTAATCAATATCATCTGGAACGCCCTACACCCCCAATACCACCCAGGAAGCGGCGAGCCGTTGAGTGTGTGATTTTGGTTGGGGGAGAGCGATGGGAAATCAGTGGCAGGTGGGTCTTGTCGGGACCGGAGCGCATTTTCCTGCTGGAGCGGCACCGCTTTATTTGAGCGAAAAAGGCGCGACAGTCAATATTAACGATGACGTGAGCGCAAATAAGAGCGCCGTCGCAACACTGCTCAAGGAGCTTGACGACGCGCAAATTACCGGCAAGAGCCAGACCGTCCGGGAGCTACGCGACAAACTTAATGAGAAGCGCAAAGCGCTTGGCGACCAGGAGTTCAAAAAAATCCTTGAGCAACTCAAGGAAGAATGGCCGAGACGGTGGCTGGATCTTTTGAAGATGCTGTTTCCGGATTTGTTCCCTGATGAGCCTTCTCCTTCTCCGCAGCCATCACCTGGTGGTGGTGGTGGTGGTGGTG
>NZ_JAEILC010000062.1:0-57071 GCF_016307435.1 Pseudomonas sp. S4_EA_1b
AGCCCCCTCCCACAGTTAAACTCCTCTGGGCCACCACCCGGCAACTCGGTGCATCTGGCCCAATAGCCATAGATCTCTACACAAGTTTTAAGGCTGAAATAGCTCTGTGGTGAGCCCCTCCCACAGTTAAGTTCCTCTGGGCCACCCCCCGGCAACTCGGTGCATCTGGCCCCAATAGCCATAGATCTATACACACGTTTCAAAGGCTGGAATAACTCTGTGGTGAGCGGGCTTGCCCCGCGCTGGGCTGCGAAGCGGCCCCATCCCAGGCGATGTGGTTTAGCTGACACACCGAGGTGCCTGGGTTTGGGGCTGCTTCGCAACCCAGCGCGGGGCGAGCCCGCTCACCACACAAACATGCCGGTTCAACACATAAGTCTCTCCACCCCATAACCTCTGCCAGGCCTTGCCCTGCCAAGGCTTTCAGGCCGATTCTGCGCCACAGCAATCGACCGCTGGTCCACCCCGTCTTAATCCGATTTGAATTTTCCGCACCTCCCGAGGCTCTGCATTCTAGACACGCGCCGTTCAGCGTGCTTACGGGGCCGCCTTGTCGGGAGGCCTGGTTGTTTAGGACTTTGCGGACACTGCCATCATGACGTTCCTCACAGCGCTCTCAGGCCAGCCGGCCTCGATGCACCATTCGGCTCACGGTCGTTATCACGCCCTGTACCAACAGCTGTACAGCGAAGCCGAGGGCGCCGGAGAAGCCGCACGGGATTTTGTGCAAGCGCAATTGGCCCAGGTGCGTAAGTTACCCGGCGACCTGCCCGAAGTGCCTGAACATCTGACCGCCTGGGTGGAGCAGCGCTGCGCCGAAGTGGCCCAGGCCTACGCTGAGTACCTGGAGCAACGCCAACAAGGCCGGCCCCGTCGATTTTTTCACAACAAGGCCCATGCCTTGTATTGCCTGCAGCGCGTGGCGCCGACCAAACAGGTCGACGGCGCCTGGCTGTACGGCCTGCTGCCCCATTGGCACGACCCGCGCTTTGACGGCCTGCTCACCACCTACCTGGAAGAGTTGGGCGACGGCCACGCCGCGCAGAATCATGTGGTGATTTACCGCAAGCTGCTCAGCGACCACGATGCCGCCAGCGAAGCCGGCCTGGACGACGATCACTACCTGCAAGGCGCTCTGCAACTGGCGCTGGGTCTGTGCGGCGAGGACTTCTTGCCGGAAATCATCGGCTACAACCTGGGCTATGAGCAGTTGCCCCTGCACCTGTTGATCACTTCGTACGAACTGAGCGAACTGGGCGTCGACCCCTATTACTTCACGCTCCACGTAACCATCGACAACGCCAGCACCGGACACGCCTGCAAAGCGGCGCAATCGGTCATCGACCTGTTGCCGTTGGGCGAGGGCAGGGCGGACTTCTATCGACGTGTGGCCGAGGGCTACCGCCTCAATGACTTGGGCCCGGGCACTACAGCCGTGATCAATAGCTTCAACCTGCACGACGAACTGGTGGCCATGCTCGAACGCAAGCGCACCTTCGGCCAGCACATGCATTCGGACTATTGCCGCTTCGAAGGCAAGACCGTCAACCAATGGCTCGCCAAGCCCGGGCAGATCGGCGCGTTTCTCCAGGCACTGGAAGACAAGGGCTGGATCAAACGCAACCAGGACCCGGCCGAGAGCCGCTTCTGGCAACTGATCGAAGGCGCCGGTGCGGCGATGTTCGGGGTGTTCAGTGGCTATGAAAAACAGGTGCTGCATGACTGGATCGCCGGTGATTGGATCAGCGCCGAACGCGTGCCTGCGGTGCGCCCCGGTCGTGGCAAACCGCTGCCCCGCGACACGCATCGGCCGACGGACCCGGACACCCAGGCGCTGGTCGAATCGCTGTGCAACCTCACCGATCAACAGCAACTCACTGCGCTGCTGCCGTGGTTGTCGGCCCGTCGCCATTGCACCCCCGCGGGGCTATACGCCACGCGCCGCTTTATCCAACTGCGCGCGCGCCTGCGCTAAGGAACCTGTTTATGTCCGCACAACAACTGGCCGACCGTGCGCTGCTGAACCTGGGACGCGGTTTGCAACAGAGCGGCTACCGCTTTATCACGCCCACGCCCTTGACCCATGACCGCGTCTACGCACGCCTGGCGACGCCGCTGGCCATGAACCTGCGCGATGTCTTCGGCTGGTCGATGCCGTTTGACCGCGACCTGTTGCCCGACGCCTTGCGCGAAGAGTTGCAACACGCCGATGTCGTCGAAGAGCACGATTCGCTTTGGCGCAGCGCCGTGCGTTGGTCGAGCCTGGATGACCTGTTGATTGCCCACTCGGCGTATCCCACCACCCAGGCGGATGCGGTGTTTTTCGGGCCTGACAGCTACCGCTTCGCGCAACTGATCGACGCCCACTTGCAACAGCGCTTCGAGCCGATCAAGCGTGCCGTGGACATCGGCTGCGGCGCCGGCGTCGGTGCGCTGGTAATCGCCCGCTCGCGACATGACGCCCAAGTGCTTGCGGTGGACATCAACCCGCGCGCCTTGCGTCTCACCGCAGTGAACGCCGAGTTGGCCGGCCTGAGCAATATCAGCGCGTATCACAGCAACGTGTTGGACAGCGTGGAAGGCGAGTTCGACTTGATCGTCGCCAACCCGCCCTATATGAACGATGACCGCCAGCGGGCCTACCGGCATGGCGGCGGCGCCTTGGGCGAGCAGCTGTCGGTGCGGATTGTCAGCGAGTCCCTCGGGCGCCTGGCGGTGGGCGGTACATTAGTGCTGTATACCGGTGCGGCGATTGTCGCCGGGGAGGATCCGTTCCTCGCGGCGGTTAAGCCGTTGCTCGGCGGCGATGCCTACGGCTGGACCTACCGCGAACTAGACCCGGATGTATTCGGCGAAGAGTTGGAAAAGCCCGGTTATGAGCGCGTAGAGCGGATCGCCGTGGTCGCATTGGCAGTGACCCGTTTGCGCTGAGGGCCGGCTTAGCAACTCTCAGCCCGCCCAGCGCCGACGAAGCGTTTAGCCAGAAAACCGTACAGCACGTAACCGAACGCCAGCACCAGCATCGCGCCAAACACCGCCTCTTCGCCGCAGGCGTAGATCGCATACAGCGAATACGCCGCAGCCACCAGCACCACCAGCGTATTGCGTACTTGCAGCGCTTGCGGGGCGCGGGCCTTGTGCATCATCACCATTAGCCCGGTGAGGGCGGTGACGTAGGGCACCAGGTTGGTCACCACCGCCAGGCTGACCAATTTGCTGAACTGCGCTGAGGCGGTGGGCGAAATGGTCGACAAGGCGATCAGGCTTTGCAGCGCGGCGCAGGCCAACAGGCCCAGGAGTGGCGCGTTGGCTTGGGTGATCCGACTGAAAAAACGCGGAAACATGCGCTGATCCGCCGACATCTTGGCCGTCTGGGCCAGGGTGAACTGCCAGCCCAGCAATGAGCCGATACAGGCCACCACCGCCAGCGCCATGATCACGTCGCCAACCCACGGCGCGAACATCTGTGCATATACCACCGCGAAGGGCGCGGACGCGCTCGCCAGTTTGGCGTTCGGCACGATGCCCTGGATCACAGTGGTGGACAGCACGTACACCAGCGCCGCGCCGAGGGTGCCGAGCAGGCAGGCCAGAGGCACGGTGCGCTGTGGGTCTTCCACGGCGTCATGCCCCTGGGCCGCCGACTCCATGCCAAGGAATGCCCAGAGTGTCAGCGGAATACTCGCGCTGATCGCGTCCCATCCTTGAAGCTGGTGCGGGTTCCAGGCCGCCACGAACACCTCGACCTTGAAATAAAACCAGCCGATCACACACAGCCCCACCACCGGGATAATCACGCCCCACACCGTCACCACGCCTATGCGCCCGGTCAGGCGTGGGCCGCCGAAATTGGCGGCGGTGGTCAGCCAGATCAGCGCCAGGCTGCCGATAAACAGCGGTACCGGGCCACTGGCCAGCCATGGAATAAACGCCGAGAGATAGCCCACCGCCGAAATCGCAATCGCCACATTGGCGATGATCAGCGACAGAAAATACAGAAACGAACACAGGAAGAACCCCGACTTGCCGTGGGCTTCTTCGCTATACGCCGACATCCCCCCGGCGCGTCTACAGAACACGCCGCATTGGGCAAAGCCATATGCGATCGCCATCGAGCCCACCGCCGTGATCAGCCACGACAGCAATGAAATCGCGCCCAACTGCGCCATGCTCGCCGGCAACATGATGATGCCCGAGCCCATCATATTGATCGTCACCAACGTGGTGAGGCCCAGCAGGCTCATCTTTTTGCTTGGCGTGGTCATCGAGTACTCCGTTGAGCCTGTGGGCCGGTATGACCGTCAGCAATAGCGCGGATTCAGGCGTTTGTCTCGCTCGGGCGACCAGGGGCCAGCGCCTGGTGCGGCAGCAACGTCATCACATCGCAGAACAATGCACGCTTTTGCCAGTCGTTGCGGTCGCCGATCACGTACAAGCGGCGCTTGGCCCGGGTGGCGGCCACGTTCAGCAGGTTCGGCTCGCTGACCACCCAGTCCCGCGCACCGGCGTTTTCGCTGCTGCCGCCCAACACCATGATCACCACGGGCGCCTCCTTGCCCTGCATGGTGTGAATGGTGCCGTAGAGCATTTTGCGCGGCAGCAGCTCTTTAAGGCGATCGCGCACCGCCTGGAAGGGAGTGACCACGGCAATGTCGGCGATTTTCACACCGTCCTGGCGCAGCATCGCCAACAGGCGCATCAGGGTATCGCCTTCGGCCGCGACCCAGTTGCCGGACGAAGGGCCATGAGCTTGGACCCAGCCGGTGGCCAGGCTGGCCGGTGTTTCTTTGGCCGGGGAGGGCGGCACGGTGCCGAAGACCATGGCGCCGTCGTAGGCGATGCGGTTCGCCAGCGCGTACATCGGACGGTCGCAGCGACGATGCACCACCAGCGGCAAGCCGACCCAGCGCTTGGCCTGCGGCGGGCCCATCATCCGGCCCCAGCGGGTGGCTTCGTCGGCCAGGGTTTGCGCGGACTGGCGCGTCGGCAGCCAGTATTCGTCGACGCCGTAGCGGGTGCGCATATGTTCCAGCACCGCTTCCGACACGGTGACGATGGGCTTGAGTTGCAGCGGATCGCCCACCAGCACGGCACGGCGCGCGCGCCATAGGGCACCGACCGCCGCTTGCGGGGTGGCCTGCCCGGCTTCGTCCACCAGCAGCCAGCCGATTTCACCGACCCCCAGGGAGCCGAACGAGCGCGCGAACGAGGCAAAGGTGCTGCTCAACACCGGCACGAGCATAAATAACGACGCCCAGCTCGAACGGATCGCCGCGCGCGAGACGCCCTGGAAGCGCGCGCCCTGCAACACACGGTTAATGAAATACAGATTGGCGCGAACGCGCTTGGCTTCCAGTTCGAAGAAGCATTGGTGCAGCTTCAGGGCCTGGATAAACACTCGGGCGCGGGCCTGGCGCCAGCCTCTGATCGACCACGGTTCAATCAGCTCAATGGCCTCGCCGCGTCCGATAATGCCGTGGCGCAGCCAGGCCAGCAGGTGCTCTGCCTTGCACGCCTTGGCCAGGGCGGTGATTTGCTCGATCTGCTGGCGCTGACGCTCGCGCAAACCGCCAAGAGCCTGCTGGTGTTCCGCGCTCAGGTGATTGAGCGCCTTGCTTTCGCCGGTCAGACGCGCGGCGCTGCGTTTGACTTGTTCGAAGCTTTCTTCGGCCAGGGCGTGCCGGCTGCGGATAACACCTTGTACTTCATTCCAACGCCGCTGCGTGCCCCACAGGCTCAGGAGGTTGGCAAAGAACCCAGGCTTGCCAGCCAGGTGCCGCTGCACCTCGTTCAGGCTGTGTTGCAGAGCGTCGTGGGCGGGCTTGAACTCGCGCTCGTCGAGTTGTGCGATACGCGCATCGGTCTCTTTGATCGTGTGGGTCAAGCGCTTGAGTGCGTCCTCTTGCTCAGCGATTTGCGCGCGCAACGCGCTGACAGCCTGCAAATGGTCGTTGATGCGCTGGGCGTCGGCGCTCAAGTGTTCGGCGTGAGCCTTGGCCGCCTGATAATCCGCCACTGCCTGCTGCCAGGTGCTCAGGCGTTGCGCGGAGGTGCGGCTGATGTCGGCCTGGGTTCCGAGCCAGCCGAGGAAGCCACGGCGCGCCTGTTCTGGGCTGTCTTCGCCGGGCTCGTCTTCTTCTTCCTGGTCGTCGTCCAGCTCCTCGGCCTCCAAGGCCGACAGCCAGTCGTGCGCCTGTTCTTCGAGGTCGCTGGCCTTGGGTTTGCGGGGTGGCTGGCCGTAGAAGTAGCGGCTGATAAAGGTGCGGCGCCGCGCTTTGCTGCCCAGCGCGGCGGAGATCAGGCCCCAGGCGGGTTTGCCGCTGACCAGTTCACCCAGTTCGCCGAAATAGTCAGCGTCCGGCAGCCAACTGGGGTCGATTTTGTCGCGCTGCGGCAACTCCAAGGTGACGTTTTCGACGGCGCCGTTATTGGACGACGCGATCACCATCTCAAAGCCGAACAATGCCGGGTTGAGCGCATGCACCGTTTGGAAGTCCGTGCCGTCACTCACCCGTTCGGGCGTGCCGTCGACAAAGGCGGCAGACGCGCGGGGCAGAGCGGCCAGGGCATCGGCGCGCTGGGTGACCACGGCGGCCAGCAGATCACGCAACAGGGTGGTTTTGCCGGTGCCGGGCGGGCCGTTGATGCCCAGCACACCTTCGCCATCGCTCAACGTATGCAGCAGGGTATTCACCGCCAATTGCTGGGAATGCACCAGCCCCAGGTGATGCTCGGCCGGCCAGCAGCCCAACGGGTACTGTTTGGGCGCCAGACGCTCGATTAACGCCAGGGAGGCATCGTCATCGTCGATGTGCAAGCGCTGTGCCGGGGCATGTCGCGCCAGGTACTGCGCCAGCGGTGCGCTGGTGATGCCATTGCGCAGGCTGTCCGCCACGTCGGCCAGGTCCGCGAGCAGAAAGCTGTTGAGCGGGTCGTCCTCCTGGGCGGGGTTCTTGATCTTGATGGGCGTGGAGCGCCAGCGGTGGGTGTAGCGCTCGGGGGCGCTGAAGTAGTCGTCCAGGCCGAGGAAGTTTCGAATCTTCTCGGTCAGCTCGACCAACATCGCTGCATCGACTGGGCCGCCCATCAGCGGCTTGATGTCCTCGCGCAGATAGTTTTGTTCCTCGTCGAAGCCGCGGGTCCAATCCCTGTTTGCCAGGGCGCGGCCGAGGAACCAGGCTTCGCTGGAGAGCACCAGGCTGTCTTGCACCATCAGCCCCTGCTCGGTGAACTTCAGCGCGAAAAGCGCGGATTCACGGGTTTTCGGCGGCTCTTTATAGCCTTGGTCGGCACCGTAGAGTTGCTTAAGGCTTTCGGCCACGCGGCGGCTGTCGTACAGGTGGGCGAAGAGGGTGTGGCTCCAGACCCGGTCTTTAGGCTTTGGCTGGCCGTGCGCCGGGCTGCTGGCAGCCCATGGCATCACCGGCCGCGCCGCATTGCAGTCATGCAGGAACGACGCAAACAGACTGTCGCGCTTTTCGATTTTGGGGGCCGATTGCGGTTGCAGCAGCTCCACGGCGTGCCAGTAGCGGGTGATGCTTTCTCGGGTCATCAATCTCAATCCTTTGCGTAAAACGCCGGTTCATCCCGGTTCGGCGCGTATTGCGGGGGCTTTAAGCCAGTTGGGGCAACAGGTTCAAGTGACCGTCGACCTCGTTGACCAGGCCGCTGGCCAAAAACAGTGGCGCCAGGCGCTTGTGCAGTTGCGGCTCGACAAATTCCTTTACGGTATCCAGGGCCAGCAAACCGGTAGTCGGCAGCTCTGCCTTGGTATACGACAACCAGGCCTTTTTCAACGCCTGCAACACATCGCTGCCTGCCGTGGATGCAAAGCGGCGATGGGTGGGTTTGCCGTCGAAGCTGAAGGTGTGCTGGAACGCGTAACCGCTTTCGTCGCCGCCGCTGGCGGTGCAGCGGATGCAGGTGCAAGGGCCGTCGCCGAACGCGCTGCGCAGGTAAGTGTTGAAGTCCACCACCGGTTTGAGTGACAGGCGCTTATCGACCTCGAACAGGTCCCCGGTCATTTTTTCGTCAGTGTTCAACGTCCGTTTCCTCGCAGTGGCATGGCAGCTTTTCAAAGCGCCGCACAATAACAGTCGAGGGCGGGTTTGGGCACTACTTGCGCTTGCGGGTGGATGAGTTGCGATAGAACGACAGAATTGCCAGCAACTGAACGACCGCTGTCGCGGCCACCGTCGCCCTGCCAGCGTTGCTCGCACCTGGGCGGTGCGTTGGGCTCGCAGTTGCTGACGCATATGCTGCGTGAGCGCTGGCTGATGCGCACGCTCGATACCCGCGCGTTAACGGTCACTCCGAGAGGCCGCAAGCGCCTGGCTGCTGTATTTGATATTTCATCCTGACGCGGGGCTCAGCGGAAAAACTCCCCCGGCGTGGCATCGAACTGCTGGCGAAACGCATTGATGAACGCCGACGTCGACTCATACCCGCTGGCCAGCGCCACGTCCGTGACCCGTTCGCCATGTTCTAGGGCGGGCAGGGCGCTGAGCAGGCGCAGGCGTTGGCGCCAGGCGCGGAAGGTCAGGCCGGTGTCGTGCAGGAACAGGCGGCTGAGGGTTTTTTCGCTGACCCCCAGTTTGTCGCTCCATTGCCCCAAGGTGGTTTGCTGCTCCGGGTGCAGGTTGAGGCTGCGGTAGATCTGGCGCAGGCGCAGGTCCACCGGCAGCGGCAGCATCAGGTCGACCTGCGGCGCGGCGGCGAGTTGGTCGAGGATCACCTGGGCCAGCCGCCCGTCGGGCCCGTCCTCGGCGTATTCCACCGGCAGTTCGCTGAAGCTGCGGATCAGCTCGCGCAGCAGGTTGCTCACCTCCAGTACGTGACAGTGCCCGGCCGCCCATTGGGTGACGCTGCAATCGAGGTACAGGCTGCGCATCTCGGTGTGAGGCGTGCTGTACACCCGGTGCGGCATGCCCGCCGGAATCCATACGGCTCGTTGCGGCGGTGCGACGAAGCGGCCGGCACTGGTCTGGATCTCCAACACCCCGGAAATCGCGTAGGACAATTGCACCCACGGGTGACTGTGGCGGCGGGTCAGTGCGCGATTGGGCAGCGATTCAGTGCGCCCGTATACCGGCCGTGGCAGGCTGGACAGCCCGGGAATGCTGCGGCGCACAGTATTGGCATGTCCTTTAGGCGGCATTTACTGGCTCGTTGGCGTTAGTCGGTAATAAAGCGTTACGTTAGAGTCGCCATGACGCTCTTGGCAACCCCTGGATGACTTCACTATGACTCGGCCTCGCTTTCTACCCGACAACTTCACCCTCACGTTGATCGCGACGGTGATTCTCGCTTCCTTGCTGCCCGCCAGCGGCCAGACCGCCGTGGCATTCGGTTGGGTCACCAACCTGGCTATCGCGCTGCTGTTTTTCCTGCACGGCGCCAAGCTCTCGCGCCAGGCCATCGTGGCCGGCGCCGGCCATTGGCGCCTGCACCTGCTGGTGTTCAGTCTGACCTTTGTGCTGTTCCCATTGCTGGGCCTGGCACTTAAACCGGTGCTGTCGCCGTTGATCGGCAAAGACCTGTACATGGGCATGCTCTACCTCTGCGCGTTGCCGGCCACGGTGCAGTCGGCGATTGCTTTCACCTCCCTGGCGCGCGGCAATATCCCGGCGGCGATCTGCAGCGCGGCGGCGTCGAGCCTGTTTGGGATCTTCCTCACACCGTTACTGGTGACCTTATTACTCAATGTCCATGGCGACGGCGGCTCCACCGTCGACGCTATCGTGAAAATCAGCGTGCAGTTGCTGCTGCCGTTTATCGCCGGGCAGATCGCGCGGCGCTGGATCGGCGAGTGGGTAGGGCGCAACAAGGCGTGGCTGAAGTTCGTCGACCAGGGCTCGATCCTGCTGGTGGTGTACGGCGCGTTCAGCGAGGCAGTCAACGAAGGCATTTGGCACCAGATCCCATTGTGGGAGCTGGGCGGGCTGGTGGTGGCCTGCTGCGTGCTGCTGGCGCTGGTGTTGGTGGCCTCAACCGTGCTTGGCAAGGCGTTTGGGTTCAATCAGGAGGATCGCATCACCATCCTGTTCTGCGGCTCGAAAAAAAGCCTGGCGACCGGCGTGCCGATGGCCCAGGTGCTGTTTGCCGGGGCGAGCATGGGCGTATTGATTCTACCGTTGATGCTGTTTCACCAGATCCAACTGATGGTGTGTGCGGCGCTGGCACAGCGTTATGCCAAGCGTGCGGAGAGTGTTGCGGAGTTGATGGCGCAGGTGGATCCTTGATGTTCTGCTGCGCTGCCTCGGGTCAGGTCAAATCGGGAGTTTATATGCTCGCTGTCACCACGTTCTGATGCTGCGCTGCTCAAGAGCATCAACACCCGACCCAGAAACCGATAGAATGCTCGGCGGCGGCGCTTGTCCTGGGTGGCCGCTCGATCACCGTCAGAGTACCGCGCCCGTCAATGAGCCTTTCAAACGCAACTCCCCAGCCCAACTGGCAACCGGTCATCGCCCTGGCGTTGGCCGCTTTTGTGTTCAACACCACCGAATTCGTACCCGTCGGGCTGCTCAGTGCGATTGGCGCCAGCTTCGACATGCCCATCGCTAACGTTGGTCTGATGCTCACGATTTATGCGTGGATCGTCTCGCTGACCTCGCTGCCGGTGATGCTGCTGACCCGCAACATTGAGCGGCGCAAGTTGCTGATCGTGCTGTTTGGGTTGTTTATCGCCAGCCATATTCTGTCCAGTGTCGCCACCAGCTTCGGCCTATTGATGGTCAGTCGTATCGGCATCGCCTTGTCTCATGCGCTGTTCTGGTCGATCACCGCGTCCCTGGCCGTGCGCCTGGCGCCGCAGGGCAAGCAAGTGCAAGCCCTGGGCCTGTTGGCCACCGGCACATCCCTGGCGATGGTGCTGGGCATTCCCCTGGGGCGCCTGCTCGGCGAAGCCATGGGCTGGCGCACCACGTTCCTGGTGATCGCTGCCTTTGCGGCGGGCCTGGTGTTCTGGTTGGCGCGCACCTTGCCGCTGTTGCCGAGCCAGAACTCCGGCTCCCTGCGCAGCCTGCCACTGCTGTTCAAGCGCCCGGCGCTGGTGGCGTTGTACGTGCTTACGGCAATGACCGTCACCGCGCAATTCACCGCCTACAGCTACATCGAACCGTTCGTCGAAGGGGTGGCGGGCCTGGGCGGCGGCGCCGTGACCCTGATCCTGTTGGTGTTCGGCGGCGCCGGCATCATCGGCTCGCTGTTGTTCAGCCTGGTACATCGCTTCAACCCGCACCTGTTCGTGGTCGGGACGGTGTTCCTGCTGGCGGCCTGCCTGGCGCTGTTGCTGCCGTTGAGTGGCGCCGAATCCTACCTGGTGGGCTTGAGCGTGTTCTGGGGCATGGCGATCATGGGCTTCGGCCTGGCCATGCAGTCCAAGGTGCTGGTGCTGGCACCCGACGCCACGGATGTGGCCATGGCGATGTTCTCCGGTATCTACAACATCGGCATCGGCGGCGGCGCCCTGATGGGCAGTTGGGTCGGCAGCCATTTCGGCTTCGCCTGGATCGGCGCTGCGGGCGGATTGCTGGCGGCGCTGGCGTTGGTGGGCTATTGCCTGGCGATTCGGCGGTTTGGGACGGGGGTGGTGCCGCGGGAGTAGCCAACCAATTGGCTACTCCGGGTTTTGTCAGCGAGGGACGTGGTTGCGTCCATACATCATCAGGAATCGGTCCAGTTCAGAAAAGCTGCGCTGAGGCATGGCTAGCAGGACCTGCGACATAAAGTCTTTGAGCACTTGAATGTCATTCCAGCTGGATGGCCGTTTCTTGCGTTTCTGGGACGGGCGCACTGTCTCGAACAGGGCGTTCATCGCGCGAAAGTTGTGCTGGTCGATAATGGGCAGGGGCGCGCTGTGATGTACAAGGTGCGTAATGTAGGCCGACGTGATGTAGGTCGTTTGTCGTTTGAACTGCGCCTGCCACCACTGGAAGGTTTGGTCTGGCGCTTGAGCGCAACCGGAACCGATGAACCGTGGCCAGAGCCCCTCTACCTCTGCAATCAGGTTGCGATGGCGTTGTGGGTAGTTCGGTTTGCCCCAATGGCCCCACTTCCACAGCAGCGAATCTGCAATCTGTGGGTTCTGGGCCGTTCGCGCTGAGTAAGAGGTCTTGAATGCTTGGTAATGGGCTGCCGGATACTTGAGGAAGTCGTACTCGTTCAGCACCGCGTCAAACACGGGAGCAATCCGAGCAGCGATCAGTGTGGCTTCTGAAGGTGTGGTTTTCGAAAACAATGGGGTCATGTCTTAAGTGCTTGCCTGGTCAATGATGTGTGCGGAATGTGCAATCAGCTGTGATTGCACGCCGGGTACCTTCCCCATGTGCATACATATTCCCAGAGCAGCTTGCGCTCCAAATGCTTGATGTAGGCGGTGGTGTAAGGCATGCCCATACTCACCGGGCAAGTAGACACCCAGATATGTTCGGCGGGCGTTGTTTCAAGCAGCGTCAGCCTGAAGGTGTTCCCTCCCGAGTGTCCGGCCCGTTCGCTGAAAGCCGATACATTGAATTGACGCAGCCGATCAGCCAGGCTCTGACCGGTGGTCTCACCGATATAGATAGTCGCATCGCAATTTCGGTGAGTATCTGGTTTGTGTTTGCTGCGCGCGATGAAATACACCCCGGGCAAGTGTTTACCAGGCAGTTCGCCACGGTCGGACCACGGGTGCCACTCTGAAAAACCTACTTCGCCTGACATATGTGTTCATCGTCCTTGTTGAGGTCAAGGGCGCTGATCCTATCTCAAAACATGGCTATGAGCCATCATTGTTGGCTGCGGTCGTTCTGCTGGCGATAGCCTTGGAACGCACCTATGTGGAAGGTTGCGCGAGGGTCAACCTGGCGCCTATCTAAGTTCATGGGACGGTGCAGCACCTGGGCATTTGAACTACTTTGATTGACGACCGACCCCTGCCCGGTGATGACTGATGCGTACGTTCTGGAAGCGATATGTGGCCCTGCTGGAAAACGACTTGAGTGCGCAGATTTTCGATAACGTGAAAAATCTGCTGGTGTGCGCGCTGCTGTTCGCCGCTGGCACCAATACGTTGCTCGGGCAGCAGCCGCTGTTTATCGGAGTGTTCGCCGCTAACGTAGCGGGGTGGGGGCTGATTGTGTTGTCGAGCATGCTGATGCTATTGAACGTCAGCGATGGCATCCGCCGCCTCGCTAAGTTGCGCTATCACCTGGCGCTGCAAGTGCTGTTGATCCTGGTGTATCTGGTCGTGGCCGAGCGAGTGGTAGAGATTGTGTGGGGCTTTCGCGCCCACTGAAGTATCCTGCGCGCCCCGTTTACCACTGATTCAATCCACGATGACAGGACAAGACATGCAGGCGCTGCTGGAGTCGATTCTCGACGAAGTGCGCCCTTTGATCGGCCTCGGCAAAGTCGCCGACTATATCCCCGCGCTGGCCGACGTGCCGGCCGACCAACTCGGTATCGCGGTGTACGGCAACGACGGCTCGGCTTACTGCGCCGGCGACGCCGATACGCTGTTCTCGGTGCAGAGTATTTCCAAGGTGTTCAGCCTGGTGCAGGCCATCGAACACGGCGGCGAGAGCATCTGGGAACGCCTCGGTCACGAGCCGTCGGGGCAGCCGTTCAACTCCCTGGTGCAGCTGGAATTCGAACGCGGCCGCCCGCGCAACCCATTCATCAATGCCGGCGCGTTGGTGATCTGCGACATCAACCAATCTCGCTTCGCCGTGCCAATCCTATCGATGCGCGATTTCGTGCGGCGCCTGTCCGGCAACCCGCAGATCCTGGTCAATAGCGTGGTCGCCGACTCCGAAGCCCAGCATGGCGCGCGCAACGCAGCCATGGCGTATCTGATGAAATCCTTCGGCAACTTCCACAACGACGTGGACGCGGTGCTGCACAGCTATTTCAACTATTGCGCGCTGCAAATGAGCTGCCTGGACCTGGCCAAGGCGTTCAGCTTCCTGGCCAACGAAGGCGTCAGCGCCCACAGCGGCGAACAGGTCCTCAGCGCGCGCCAGACCAAGCAAGTCAACTCGATCATGGCCACCAGCGGGCTGTATGACGAAGCGGGCAACTTTGCCTATCGCGTGGGCTTGCCGGGCAAGAGCGGTGTGGGCGGCGGGATCGTCGCGGTGGTGCCGGGGCAGTTCACGGTGTGCGTGTGGTCGCCGGAGTTGAACGCAGCGGGGAATTCGCTGGCGGGGATCAAGGCGTTGGAGTTGTTGAGTGAGCGGATTGGGTGGTCGGTGTTTTAAGTCATCCAGGGTCTTTTTTACGCGTCGCCGTCCACGGCAAAATCATGCCTACCTCCTTCTGGTAGCGGCGATAACGTTCACCGAACGTCGCCACCAGATCCCTCTCTTCAAAGCGGGCGCCAATGAAGAGATACACCGTCATCCCCAGCGCAAACAATAGATGCCCGGCGGTCATGTGTGGCGTCGCCCAGAAGGCGATCAGAAAGCCCAGGTACAAGGGATGACGTACCCGTTTGTAGAACAGCGGCGTGCTGAAGGTGGGCGTTTGTGGTGGGACGGCGCGCCAATGGTCGAGGGGCTGCTTGAGCCCGAATAGCTCGAAGTGATTGATCAGAAAAGTCGACACCAGCGCAATGCCCCAACCCAGCCAGAACAGGCCAACCAGCAGGGCCTGGGCCCATGTCGCTTCAACCTGCCATAGGTTGAACCTCATCGGTTGCCACAGCCAGAACACCATTGCGAGCACCAGGCTGCTGAGCAATACATAGGTCGAGCGTTCAATCGGCGCCGGGACGATTGCCGTCAGCCACCGCTTGAAGCGTTTGCGCGCCATGACCGAGTGCTGGATACCGAATAGCAGGATCAGCGCGCTATTGATCGACAGAGCGGCCGGCCACGCCATATACACGCCGTCGTTGATGTTTTTGGGCACGGCCAGGCTGCCAACGAAGCCGATCAGATACAAACAGGTGAACAGGAACACCCCGTAGCAGCACGCGCTGTACACCAGACCGATGACCCCGGCGATGGGTTTGTTGTTGACGTTCATGAGCGTGTTTTTCCCACAGGATTGATGGACCGCAAAACCCGCCATTCAGCCAGTCCAGGCTTAAGCCTAGCGGGTTTTGCAGACCGAGCGACCTATGAGAAATGACCGTTCTCAATGCGTTTGGAAATCGGATTCAGCTGATATTGAGCCGATCCAACAAGCTGTACCACGCCACCCCCGCACCGATGTAGAAGCGTTGCAGCCCATGCATCGGCAAGCGTTGCAGCGGCGTCACCGGGTAGGCGAACTGCGCCTGGCGGTCACACAATCGCCCGGCCAGTTGCTGGCCCAGGCTGGTACACAAGGCGATACCGCGTCCATTGCAACCCAGCGCCAAGGTCAGCCCGGGTGCCGGTTCATGTACGTGGGGCATAAAATCCCGCGTGATTGCGATCCGACCAGCCCAGCGGTACTCGAACTCCAGCGGACCCAATTGCGGAAACAGCAGCGCCAGGGAGCGTTCCAGGTGCGCGAAATCCGTGGGCGAGGTGGGGTCGTTGAACAACCCGCGCCCGCCCATCAACAAGCGCCCATGGCTGTCTTTGCGCCAATACAGCAGCAGGCGTTGCGCGGTGGAGACGGTTTCCTGCCCCGGCAAAATGGAATCGGCCGTGCGACCGCTGAGGGGCTTGGTGGCGACGATGAAGCTGTTCGCCGCCAGAATGCTCTGGGCCATGCCCGGCCACAGGTTGCCGCTGTAGCCATTGGTCGCGAGTACCACTTGATCGGCGGTCACATGGGCACCGCCAGCGGTATTTAGTAGCCAACCTGCGCCGCTGCGCTGTAACCCGGTCACCGAACTTTGGCCGTGAATCCGTGCCCCGGCCGCCAATGCCGCGCCCACCAAGCCACGGGCGTATGCCAACGGCTGAATCGCCCCGGCGCGGCCATCCAACCAGCCGCCGACGAAGGCCTGACTGCCCATGCGCGCGGTCACCGCCGCGGCATCCAGCGGTTGCACCGGCACGCCCCGGCGGGCCCACTGATCTGCTCGCGCGTGCAGGCCGGCCACGCCTTTATCGGTGTACGACACTTGCATCCAGCCTTTACGCACCGGTGCGCAATCGATGCTATGGCGCTTGATCAAATTGAATACCAGGTCCGCCGAATTCGACACCGTCGAAATCAATGGCTCGGCCCGTTCCGGCCCGTACATCTGTACCAATTGCTCCGGGTCGTATTTGAGCGTCGGGTTGACCTGCCCACCATTGCGCCCCGAAGCGCCCCAGCCCGGCTCGTGAGCCTCCAGCACACACACGCTGACCCCGCGCTCGGCCAAATGCAGGGCCGTCGACAGGCCGGTGTAGCCGGCACCGACAATCGCCACATCCACCTTCACCGATTCGCTCAACGCAGGCGTCGGCACAACCGACGGTGCCGTCGCCGACCACAATGACTTCATGACAGGCTCCGCGTGTTACCGGTGGGGTGCAGCACGCGGCGCAGGAAGTCCTGGGTGCGTGCGTGTTGCGGATTGCCCAACACCTCTTCGGCCGGGCCGCTTTCAACGATGTAACCGCCATGCAGAAAGCACACGCGGTCGGCCACTTCGCGGGCAAAACCCATCTCGTGGGTGACCACGATCATGGTCATGCCTTCGTCGGCGAGGGTGCGCATTACCGCGAGCACGTCGCCGACCAGCTCCGGATCGAGGGCCGAGGTGGGTTCGTCGAACAGCATCGCGTCGGGTTTCATCGCCAGAGCGCGGGCGATGGCGACGCGTTGCTGCTGGCCGCCGGAAAGCTCTTCCGGGTAAGCGTCGGCCTTGGCGCTCAGGCCGACTTTTTCCAGTAATACCAGTGCTTCTTCGCGCACTTGCTGCGGCGGTTCGCCCTTTACATACAGCGGGCCTTCCATAACGTTTTCCAGCACTGTGCGGTGGGGGAACAGGTTGAAGCGCTGGAACACCATGCCCATGCGGCTACGCAAGGCGTGCACGGTTTTGCTGCCCCGTTGCACGGTTTCGCCGAATACCGTGATCACGCCGCCATCGTAGGCTTCCAGCGCGTTGATGCAGCGCAGCAGGGTGGATTTGCCCGAGCCCGATGGGCCGATCAAGCAGACCACTTCGCCCTTGGCCACATCCAGGTCGACGCCGTGCAACACGCGATGGCTGCCGTAATGTTTTTGCAGTTGGCGAATCTCGATCATGCTTTTTTCCTCCGGCTCAAGTGCTGTTCCATACGGCGCAGGCCGTACACCAGCGGCAGGCTCATCAGCAGGTAGAGCAGGGCGACCAGGGTGTAGACGGTCATGTTCTGGAACGTGGACGAGGCGATCAGCTGACCCTGGCGGGTCATTTCGGCCACGGTGATGGTGGACACCAGCGACGAGTCCTTGAGCATCATCACCAGGGTGTTGCCATAAGGCGGCAGTGCGATGCGAAACGCCTGGGGTAGGATCACCCGGCGCATCATCAGTGCTGAACGCATGCCCAGGGCTTCGGCGGCTTCACGCTGGCCCTGTTCGACGGCGATGATGCCGGTGCGGAAGTTCTCCGCTTGGTACGCCGAGTAGGCGATGCCCATGCCGATCACGCCGGCGTAGAACGCCGTCAGGTGCACGCCCATGTCCGGCAGCACGAAGTAGATGTAGAACAACTGCACGATGATCGGCAGGCCCCGGATCACGTTGATGATGGTGCTCGCCGTCCATGACAGCGCACGGATCGGCGACAGCTTGAGCAACGCCAGCACCAGGCCGATGGCACTGCTGAGCAGGAACGACAGCACGGTGATCTGGATCGTCACCCAGGCGCCTTGCAGCAAAATCGGCAAGAAGTCTTGGGCGTTTTGCAGGAATTCGGCCGGGTTCATGGGCGCACCTGGGTGTCGAGCCCCCACTTCTTGAGGATGCTGTCCAGGGTGCCGTCCGCCCGGATGCTGGCGATGGCGCTGTTCAAACGTTCAAGGGTTTGTGCATCGCCTTTGCGTACCACCAGGCACACTTCGCCGACGTTCGTAGGCTGATAGTCGGGAGCCAGTTTCACACCTTTGAACAGCTTCTGACGGATCTGATAGGCCACCACCGGTTGATCGCCCACCGCAGCCTTGATGCGGCCAAGGGACAGGTCGCGGACCATCTCGCCGATAGAGTCATAGGTGCGGATCTCCTTGAAGATCCCGAGCTTGTTCAATTGGTCATAGAACACCGTGCCGGCTTGCACGCCGACCACTTGGTCTTTCAACGGCTGCAGGTCCGGGTACGCGGTGTTGTCGTCGGCGTTGACGATCAGGCCCTCACCGTAGGCGTACACCGGTGCGCTGAAATCCACCACCTTGCTGCGCTCTGCGGTCTTGAGCATGCCGGCGGAAATGAAGTCGAGCTTGCCGGCGGTAAGGGAGGGGATCAGCGCAGCGAAGTTGGTCTGCTCGATCTGGCTGGTAAAGCCGCCGGCCTTGCCGACAGCCTCGGCCACGTCGACCATCACCCCCTGGATGCTGTTGCTCTTGATGTCGAGGAAGGTGAACGGCGAACCACTGGCGGTCGCACCGACTTTGTACGTGGATGCACTTTCTGCGTGCGTCGTGGTGACGCACAGTGCGACGCAAAGACCAAAGGCGAGACGGCGGAACAAGGGCGAAAGACTGTTCATCGGGTACTCCAGAAGGAAAACGGAAAGTCAGTAGCGCAAGCGGCTGCCGATGAAACCGCAAGCTCTGTGCCATTTCGATACTAAAAAATCGCATAGCGCTGTATAAAATCGACAAAATGAACCAGCCGTATCGATATGCGATATTCAATGGTCTGTTTTCGTATTTTCAGGTAGAAATAGCCCCACGCCTGATTGACCTGACCGTGAGTTCGCCATGTCCGAAGAACGCAACAGCTTGCACAACCAATCCCTGGAAAAAGGCCTGTCGGTGCTTAAGGCATTCAGCGCCCAGCGCCGCAGCATGAGCCTCGCAGAGGTGGCCGAGGCGGCCGGGATGACCAAAAGCTCGGCCCAACGCATGGTGTTTACCCTCGAAAGCTTGGGTTACCTTCGGAAACACTCCCGCACCCGGCATTACCAACTCACCCCACGGGTATTGGAACTGGGCTTCAGTTACCTGGATGCGCATTCATTGATTGAGGTGGCCAACCCGTTTCTCTCCGAGTTGACGCGGCTGACCGGCGAAACCTCCTGCTTGACCGAACCGGCAGGCTACGACATGACCTACATCGCACGCTTCGTCAGCTCAGGCTTTGTGCCGGTGCATATGCCGATCGGCTCGCGGGTGCCGATGTATTGCACGGCGTCGGGGAGGGCGTATTTGAGCGCGCTGCCGGCGCAGGAGGCGTTGGGCCTGATCGAGCATAGCCAGCGTATTGCACACACCAGCCATACGTTGACGGATGTGGCCGCGATCATGGCATCGCTGGAACAGGTGAGGGAGCAGGGGTACGCGGTGAATACCCAGGAGTTGTTCCTCGGCGACATGACCATCGGCGCGCCCGTGTTGGGTGCCAATGGCCGCCCGGTAGCAGCGGTGCATGTGGTGGCGCCGACCAGTCGATGGAGCAGGGCGGATGCGGAGCGGCAGTTGGCGCCCGCGCTGTTGCAGTGTTCGCGAGCATTGAGTAATTCGGCGCGGAACCTGGAATAACCGGCAATGCAGATGCGGGAGGGGGCGTGCCCTAAAGCCTGTCAGTTAAGACTCAGTGAGTGATTTTCCGTCCTTGCTGAGTACGCCGTATGATCCAGCCCAGGCAATGATTATCAAAGGTGGGAGGGGGCTTGCCCCCGATGGCAGTGTGTCAGCCAACCCATCTTTGCTGATCCCACCGCTATCGGGGGCAAGCCCCCTCCCACATTGCGTTCGGTCCGCTATCGCCTATCAGGCCATTGCATCCCAGGCCCGATCACCGTGCTCGTCTTTGATCCGAGTCGGCAAGCCCATCACATCCAGCGCCTTCAGGAACGGTTCGGCCGGCAGTTCCTCGACGTTGGCCATGCGTTGCACGTCCCATTCGCCACGGGCTACCAGCAGCGCGGCGGCTACCGGTGGTACCCCGGCGGTGTAGGAGATGCCCTGGCTGTCGGTTTCGGCGAAGGCTTCTTCGTGGTCGGCGACGTTGTAGATGAAGACCTCACGCGGCTGGCCGTCCTTGGTGCCTTTGACCAGGTCGCCGATGCAGGTCTTGCCGGTGTAGCCAGGGGCGAGCGAAGACGGGTCGGGCAGCACGGCCTTGACCACCTTCAACGGCACCACTTCCAGGCCTTCGGCGGTGGTGACCGGTTTTTCGGAGAGCAGGCCGAGGTTGTTCAGCACGGTGAACACGTTGATGTAGTGCTCGCCGAAGCTCATCCAGAAACGCACGTTGGGCACGTCGAGGTTCTTCGACAGCGAGTGCACTTCATCGTGGCCGGTCAGGTACAGATTCTGCGAACCGACCACAGGCAGGTCGTCGGTGCGTTTGACTTCGAACATGGTGTTGCTGGTCCACTGGCTGTTCTGCCAGCTCCACACCTGTCCGGTGAATTCGCGGAAGTTGATTTCCGGGTCGAAATTGGTGGCGAAGTACTTGCCATGGGAGCCGGCATTGACGTCAAGGATGTCGATCGAATCAATGCGGTCGAAATGCTGTTGCTGCGCCAGCGCGGCATACGCGTTGACGACACCCGGGTCGAAGCCCACGCCGAGAATGGCGGTGATGTTCTTCTGTTGGCACTCTTGCAGGTGGTTCCATTCGTAGTTGCCGTACCACGGCGGGGTCTCGCAGACCTTGCCCGGCTCTTCGTGGATGGCGGTGTCGAGGTACGCTACGCCCGTGTCGATGCAGGCACGCAGGACCGACATGTTGAGGAACGCGGAACCGACGTTGATGACGATCTGCGATTCGGTCTCGCGGATCAGGGCCTTGGTCGCTTCCACGTCCAGGGCGTTCAGCGCGAAGGCTTGGATATCGGCGGGAACCTTGAGGCTACCCTTGGCCTTGACGCTGTCGATGATGGCCTGGCATTTGGAGATGTTGCGCGACGCGATAGCAATACGACCGAGTTCGTCGTTGTGCTGCGCGCACTTGTGGGCCACCACCTTGGCGACACCTCCTGCACCAATGATAAGAACGTTCTTTTTCAATTGCTTTATCTCTCCTTTATCCGCCAGCTTACGAAAGGCTGGACAGGTAGTCGTCGTAACCAAATTCACGAACCACCTCGACTGTACCGTCGAGTTGTTTCACTACGATGGACGGCATTTTCAGGCCGTTGAACCAGTTTTTCTTGACCATGGTGTAGCCCGCGGTGTCGATGAACGACAGCCGATCGCCGATGGCCAGCGGACGATCGAATTGATATTCGCCGAAGATATCCCCGGCCAGGCAGGATTTGCCGCACACCATGTAGGTGTGTTCGCCTTCGCTTGGCGCCAGCTTGGCGTTCAGACGGTAGATCAGCAGGTCCAGCAGGTGGGCTTCGATGGAGCTGTCCACGACGGCGAGGTGTTTGCCGTTGTAGAGGGTGTCGAGCACGGTGACTTCCAGGGACGCACTGTTGGTGATCGCCGCTTCACCCGGTTCCAGGTAGACCTGCACGCCGTACTTCTCGGAGAACGCCTTCAAGCGTGCGCAGAATGCGTCCAGCGCATAGCCTTCGCCGGTGAAGTGGATGCCGCCGCCGAGGCTGACCCACTTGACCTTGTGCAGCAGCGCGCCGAAGCGTTCTTCGATAGTGCCGAGCATCTTGTCGAACAGGCTGAAATCGCCGTTCTCACAGTTGTTGTGGAACATGAAGCCGCTGATCTGCTCGATCACGCCTTCGATCTTCACCGGGTCCCATTCGCCCAGGCGGCTGAACGGACGCGCCGGGTCGGCCAGCAGGTAGTCGGAGCTGCTCACCTGCGGGTTGACTCGCAGGCCGCGGGTCTTGCCTTCGGAACGTTCGGCAAAACGCTGCAACTGGCTGATGGAGTTGAAGATGATCTTGTCGCAGTTCTCCAGCATCTCTTCGATTTCATCGTCGGCCCAGGCCACGCTGTAGGCGTGCGCCTCACCTTCGAACTTCTGGCGGCCGAGCTTCAACTCATACAGCGACGACGACGTGGTGCCGTCCATGTATTGCTGCATCAGGTCGAACACCGACCAGGTCGCAAAGCACTTGAGCGCCAACAGCGCCTTGGCGCCGGACTGCTCGCGCACGTAGGCGATCTTCTGCATGTTGACCAGAAGCTTCTGTTTATCGATGAGGTAGTACGGCGTTTTGATCATTTTTCAGAGCCTGCGGCGGTGCCTGCCAAAAAAGGACACGCATTGTGCCCGCACTTGGAACAGATCGAAAGGTTAGTGGGCGGATTTTGCCGGCCCCGTTTAATCTGGCCTGCCAATATGACAGGCCGTCAGTATGATGGCCCCCTTCGATGATGGAACCGATGCAGGACGACGAGAGGTGAGAATGGATGCATGGACATTGCACTGGCTGGAGGCCTCGGGCCCCTTGGCCGAGTGTCGCCGCGAGGTGAGCGCGGCATTCGAAAGTGCTTACCGCGCGATTGCCGGCTGGATGCCGCCGCCGCGACTCGACGTACTGATCCAGCGTCTGCCCGGCGAAACCCTTACCGAACTGGGTCTGGTCGGACGGGCCTACCGCAGCACGATGTTCTCCATGACCCTGGACCCCGACAACCCGCACTTTGCCGACAGCCTCCACAACGGCGCGCTGCAACGTCACATTGTGCACGAGGTGCATCACTGCCTGCGCATGGCCGGTCCCGGCTACGGCTGGACATTGGGAGAAGCGCTGGTCAGCGAAGGGCTGGCGGGACAGTTCGTGGCGCATCTGCTCGGCAGTGCAGCGGAACCCTGGGAGCGGGCGTTCAGCCTTGAAGCGCTGCAAACCGCGCCTGTGCCCATGGGTGAACTTGAGGCGCGGTATTACGACCATAGCGCCTGGTTTTTCGGCACTGGCGACAAGCCTCGGTGGTTGGGGTATGCGTTGGGGTATCAGATGGTCGGGCGTTGGCTGGCCTCGGTTGGCGAGCCAGGCGTGGAGGCGTGGCTTAATGTTTCGGCGCAAGAGGTGATGGCGGTAGGGCTTAAGGAAGGCTTGCTGCGTTGCTAATGGCCAATATCTGATCATGAGCTATATTCGTGATCATCTAGAATAAAATGAGTTTGTTTCACGATCAGTGTCTGCCGACAATGCCTGCCATTACTTACGGCATTGGAGTTGCACGTCATGGCAGTCGCACATTCCCTCGGGTTTCCACGCATTGGACGCGATCGTGAATTGAAAAAAGCCCAGGAAGCATTCTGGAAGGGCGAACTCGACGAGGCCGGCCTGCTTGCCGTTGGCCGCGACCTGCGCAAGGCCCATTGGGATGTGCAGAAACAGGCGGGCATCGAGCTGTTGCCGGCCGGCGATTTTGCCTGGTACGACCAGGTGCTGACCCACTCGCTGATGTTCGGCGTGATCCCCGAGCGCTTTCGCCCAGCCGATGGCCAGGCCACGCTGCATACCCTGTTCGCCATGGCCCGGGGTGTCAGCGACAGTTGCTGCGGCGGTGCCCACGCCCAGGAAATGACCAAGTGGTTCGACACCAACTACCACTACCTGGTGCCTGAGTTCAGCGCCGACCAGCACTTCCACCTTGGCTGGGATCAGTTGTTCGATGAGGTCAAGGAAGCCCGCGAGCTGGGCCACAGCGTTAAGCCAGTGATCATTGGTCCGCTGACTTACCTGTGGCTGGGCAAAGCCAAGGGCGGCGAATTCGACAAGCTCGATTTACTTGACCGCCTGTTGCCGCTGTACGGCCAGATCTTCCAGCGCCTGGCCGAGTTGGGGGTGGAGTGGGTACAGATCGACGAACCGATCCTGGTGCTCGACCTACCGCAGGCGTGGAAAAACGCTTTCGAACGCGCTTACAACCAAATCCAGCGCGACCCGCTGAAAAAACTGCTCGCCACCTACTTCGGTGGCCTGGAAGAAAACCTCGGCCTGGCCGCCAACCTGCCGGTGGACGGCCTGCACATCGACCTGGTGCGTGCGCCGGAGCAATACCCGACCATCCTCGACCGTTTGCCGGCTTACAAAGTGTTGTCCCTTGGCGTGGTCAACGGCCGCAACGTCTGGCGCTGCGACTTGGAAAAAACCCTGGCAACGTTGCAGCACGCCCACGAACGCCTTGGCGATCGGTTATGGGTGGCGCCGTCGTGCTCGTTGCTGCACAGCCCGGTGGACCTTGACCGTGAAGACCAACTCGATGCCGAGCTGAAGAGTTGGCTGGCGTTTGCGGTACAGAAATGCGCCGAAGTGGCCGTGCTGGCCCAGGCAGTCGACCAACCCGACGCCGCCAACGTACGCGCCGCGCTCGCTGAAAGCCGCGCCGTGCAGGCCGCTCGCGCGGCATCGCCACGTATCCATAAACCGGCGGTGCAGGCGCGCGTGGCGGCCATCACCGCCAGGGACAGCCAGCGCCAGTCGCCGTTTGCCCAGCGTATCGAGCAACAGCGCGCCGGCCTGAATCTACCGCTGTTTCCCACGACCACCATCGGTTCATTCCCGCAGACTGCGTCGATCCGCCTGGCGCGTCAGTCCTACAAGCAAGGCAAGTTGAGTGAGGCCGAATACGTCGAAGCCATGCACAGTGAGATTCGTCACGCCGTCGAGGTGCAGGAACACCTCGGGCTGGACGTGCTGGTACACGGCGAAGCCGAACGTAACGACATGGTTGAGTATTTTGCCGAGCAGCTGGATGGCTATGCGTTCACCCGTTTTGGCTGGGTGCAGAGCTATGGTTCGCGTTGCGTGAAACCGGCGGTGATTGTCGGCGATCTGAGCCGTCCGCACGCCATGACCGTCGAGTGGATCCGCTACGCCCAGGGCCTGACCCGCAAGGTAATGAAAGGCATGTTGACCGGCCCGGTGACCATGCTGATGTGGTCATTCCCGCGCGAAGACGTGAGCCGCGAAGCGCAGGCTCGGCAACTGGCCCTGGCGATTGGCGATGAAGTGCTGGACCTGGAAGCCGCGGGCATCCGCATCGTGCAGATTGACGAAGCGGCGTTCCGCGAAGGCTTGCCGTTGCGTCAGGCGCAGTGGCAGTCCTACCTGGACTGGGCCACCGAAGCGTTCCGCCTATGTGCCGCTGGCGTGCGCGATGAAACCCAGATCCACACGCACATGTGCTACAGCGAGTTCAACGACGTGATCGAGTCCATCGCGGCCATGGATGCCGATGTGATTACCATCGAAACCTCACGTTCGGACATGGAATTACTGGAGGCCTTCGAAGCCTTCGATTATCCCAACGAGATTGGCCCGGGCGTGTATGACATCCACTCGCCCCGCGTGCCGGATGCTTCGGAGATGGCCAACCTGTTGCGCAAGGCGGCCCGGCGCATCCCCGCCGAGCGGCTGTGGGTCAACCCCGATTGCGGCTTGAAAACGCGGGGTTGGGCGGAGACGGAGGCGGCGTTGATTCATATGGTCGCCGCCGCCCGCCAATTGCGTGCCGAGTTGGCTTGAATGGGGAGGGGGCTTGCCCCCGCCCAGATTTGTGTCAGATCAAAGGTACTTAAGCTCAAAGGTACTTAAGCCAGGCCAGGTCGCGGCGGCGATCCTTGAGCCTGGCGAACCAGCGCACGGGCGGGTAGAGCGCCAGGGGCAACATCAACGCCAGCAGCCACACTGCACCCACAGAGTCGAAGCCGAAGTAGTTGCCATGGTTGAGGCCGAACAGCGCAACACAGGCGATATACAGCACCTTCAGCACATAAAGATGCAGCAGGTAAAAGAACATCGGCACCGAACCCATCACCGCCAACACCCCGATCCAGCGTCGAGGCCCGGCGCGTTCAAATGCCAGTAACAGCAGCAGACCCATGCCCAGGGTCAACGCCAGAAACAACAGTGAAGGCGGATACTTGGTCACATTGAAAAAACTCATCATCGTTTGCACGCCTGCGTCATACGCCTGCCACGGCTTTTCGCCGTAGCCGTTAATGGTGCGCAACACCACAAACCCCACCAGCGCGCTCACGCCCGCCAGTAGCAGATAACGCTGACGGGTGCCGGGCGGCGTGGCATTGGCAAACCACGGTCCTAGGCCGTAACCCAGGGCAATCACACCGATCCACGGCAACACCGGGTAGGTGACGCGCAGGCGCAGGTTGTCGCTGACATCGATCCAACTGCGCTCATGCAGCATCGACCATAGGGTTTGCAGCGCCGACCCTGGCGCGAAGTGCACACCATCGAGCAGGTTGTGCCCGGCGATAAGCAGCAGCGCGAACACAATCAACAATGGGCGCGGCAACCACACCAGCGCGGCCAGGGCGAGCATGCTTACGCCGATGGCCCAGATCACCTGCAGGTAGATCACGCTGGGCGGCAGTTGGAAGGTCCAGGCGAAGTTGACCAAGGTGAATTCCAACGCCACCAGAAACAGCCCGCGCTTGAACAGAAACGCGGACACGTCGCGCCGTCCCTGGTACTTCTGACCGTACAACCACGCCGACAGCCCGGTCAGCAACACAAACACCGGCGCGCACAGGTGGGCGAGGGTACGGCTGATAAACAGCGCCGGCTCAGTGCTGTCGATGTTCATGGGGTCGCCGACCTGGCGGTGCAGTAAGAAGGTCTCGCGTACATGGTCGAGCAACATAAAAAGAATCACCAAGCCGCGCAGGGCGTCGATGGAGAGCAGGCGTTGGCGCAGGGGAGGAGCGTCGGTCATGGGCGAGGGTCGCAGGGTAGAGATAGATGGAGTGTTATCCTATAACATTCAGGTGCGCAGCGTCCTGCTTCTGATACCTTCTGCGGTATTCGCTCAACCCTCATTGGAGGCCGCCACAGTGACCCTGCATGACGCTACAGCCAGCCATACTCCCCACAGCGTTGTTGATTTTTGGAAAACCGCGGGCCCCAAACGCTGGTTCGCCAAGAACGACACCTTCGATGCCACATTCCGCGACAGGTTCTACGCGACCCATCTGCAAGCCGCCCGTCGCGAGCTGGAGGGCTGGCTCGATTCAGCGGAAGGTGCGCTGGCCTTGCTGATTCTGCTCGATCAATTCCCGCGCAATGCCTTTCGCGGCACGGCGCATATGTTCGCCACCGACCCGCTGGCACGTCTATATGCAGAGCGTCTGCTCGACGCCGGCCTGGATCAGCAGGTCGAGCCGGCCCTGCGGGCATTCTGCTACTTGCCGTTTGAACACTCCGAAGACCCTGCCGACCAGCAACGATCCATGGACCTCAATCAGCACCTGGACGCGAGCACCTATCACTGGGCCAAGGAACACGCGCGCATCATCGAGCGCTTTGGGCGTTTCCCCCATCGCAATGCCGTGCTGGCGCGAGTCACTACCGCAGAGGAACAGACGTTCCTGGACGCAGGAGGCTTTGCCGGCTAAATGCTATTCCTGTCGGGAATGCCCCCATAAAAAGCCCGCATTGTCTTTATCGTCGCCGATCTCGTAGCGTAGGGCTTTATTTCAAGGAGATCGCCATGCACCACGAACCGCTGCGTCTATACGTCGATTCGCTCTACACCAGTCCGTATGCCATGTCGGTATTCGTCACCCTGCGGGAAAAAGGCCTGGCTTTCGACACCATTCCCGTGGACCTGGACGCTGCGCAGAACCAGGCAGCCGATTACACCCGATTGTCGCTGAGCCAACGGGTGCCGACCCTGGTTGAGGGTGACTTTGCATTATCGGAGTCTTCCGCGATCACGGAGTATCTGGATCAGGTCTACCCGCATACGCCGGTGTACCCGACTGACCCAAAGCAGCGGGCCAAGGCGCGCCAAGTGCAGGCATGGTTGCGCAGCGATTTACTGCCGATTCGCCAGGAGCGCTCGACGCTGGTGGTGTTTTGCGGGCAGAAGATGCCGCCGTTGTCGCCGGTGGCCGAAGCGGCCGCGGTCAAACTGATCGCGGCGGCCCAGGCGCTGCTGGCGGGTAATCCGGATTATCTATTCGGCCAGTGGTCGATTGCCGATGTAGACCTGGCAGTGATGCTCAACCGCTTGATCCTCAACGGTGACCCGATGCCTGCCGAGCTGGTGGCCTATGCGCAGCGCCAATGGCAACGCCCATCGGTACAGGCGTGGGTCAATCAGCAACGTCCGGCGCTGTAGCCGGTTCGGTCAATTGCGCGGCACGCCGGTCGAGGTCTTCCCAATCGGCCATGCCCAGCACCCGCGTGGTGTTCAAACCGCGCAGATAACCGCGCAGTTGGTGGGCGCTGGCCTGGAACCGGTCGGCGTCCACCGTCTTATCCTGCAGCACCTGCTCGTACTCGGCCAGGTAATCGGCGACCCGGTCGCGAAACTCCGGCAGGACGGCTTCGCGGATGCGGTCGAAGGTTTTCTGGTGGGGCTTCATGGAATAGTCCTTATAGTTTTATCGGTGCACTATCGGTTCAGATAATAGTCACCATCACGTAACGCAAGTTCTGTTTTTGCCGCATAAGCGCAAAATTGCCCCATCGACACGCCGTTCAGGGAAATGCGCGATGAGGACTTTAATTCAACTGTGTTCAATGTTGCTGATGCTCGGCACTGCCTTGCTCAACAACGCGGCAATCGCAGGCGATCTGCGTACAGGCCATTTGCTACCGATCGTCGCTAGCGTAGACTCTCTGCAGCCTACGCAGTCGGTGGGTGTTTTGCTAAGCGACTACACCCGCGACAACCTCAGCTACCTTGAACGCTACCACGACATGGCCTTGAATGGCGCCAAGGATGCCCTCGACTCACGCATCCGTGCGGCGTTCGTTAACAGTTCCGACCCGGAGCTGGCCATGGACTGGTTGATGCATTCGCTGCAGGGCAGTTTTGTCTCGGTCACCGTTTACGACACTCTGGACGCCTTGGTACAAGCCCATCCCGATGTGGTGGTGATGCTCGACACCCATAATCAGTTGCTCACACCGCGCAATGACCAGGTCCAAGCGCGGTTTGTGGCGCGGTTCTATGACGCCAACCTGCAATACATCGCCAAAGCCGAAGGCTCGGTGCAGCGGCAAGTGCCGTCGGTGTGGGTGCGTGACAAGGCTGCACCGGAGATTGCCGCGCAGATCGAACAGCAGCGCGATGTGCAGCTCGATGCCCTGAAGCAGTTCGATGCGTCGCTCAAGGCCCTGATTCGTGCGGGTTGATATGAACTTTTATTGTTATCGTCAGGATTTTTTCATGCGCTCTTTTTTCGTACCGGCCACGGCCTTCGCTTCTGTGTTACTGGCCGGATGCGTTTCCGCACCCAACACCCCGAGCTTGACCTTGCAGACCACCAAGGCGCCTGAAAGCTATGTGCAGTGCGTGCTGCCCAAGCTGGAAAAACACGGCATCTCCTCCACGGTCACGCAAAATTCCCGTCACGTCAAAGTGGTGTTGACCAGCAAGATTGCTGCCGACGACGTGCTGGAAGCCTACAAAGCCGGGGAGGGCGCCAAGGTGTTTTTGTATGAGCGCAAGCCGCTGGCATCGACCATTACCCCGTCGCGGCTGGAGATAGCGGCCAAGGAATGCCAATAACCCGATGACGGCGATGAGAGGGGCTTGGCCCCTCTCACCAAGGGTGATTTACGGTTTGGCTTCGTCAGCGAAGTGGCCCACCGTTTTGATCAGCCCCTGAGCAGCCAACGCCACCAACTCCCCACCTTTTTCCACCGTCGCCAGTGCCGGGTCCGAGCCCATGCGGCCATCGGGGAAGCGCGCGCGGAAGTCCAGGGCTTCGCGGATTGGCCCGGTGTTGGCAATTTGTGGCGAGTAGTCGGCCGTCTTGATTGCGTCCGGATAGGCCCATTGCGTCACCGCAATTTCCGACGGTGTGGCGTGGCTGCCATGGCCGACCGGGAACTGACGCTGGGCCAGCTCATTGACGCCCTCCAGATCCCACCAGTTCACCAGTTTCAGCGCGAACCCGGCCGGGCGCCGCGCAAAGCTGGCTTCAGCGTACAGCTCGGAAAAGGCTGCCTCGATGGTGGCGATATTGCCGCCATGGCCGTTCAAGAACAGGATCTTCTCGAAACCATGCCCGGCCAGCGAACGCACCCAGTCGCCAATCGCAGCGATAAAAGTGGAAGGGCGCAGCGAGATGGTGCCGGGAAACCCCAGGTGGTGCTGGGCCATACCGATATTGAACGTGGGGCCTATCAGCAGATCGGCGTGCCGTTGCGCCTCATGGGCGATAATTTCCGGGCACATCCAGTCGGTGCCCAGCAGGCCGGTGGGGCCGTGTTGCTCGTTGGAACCGATGGGCACCACCACCGTGCGGCTGCGCTGTAGAAACTGCTCGATCTCGATCCAGGTGGACTTATGTAGAAGCATTGAGTGCTCTCTTTAATCGGTGGGGACAGGCTAACCGCCACGGATTGTACGACTACTGGCCACCTGCTGGGGTTTGCAATTGAGGTAGGTCGAGGACTTCAACCAGCGCTGGTCGGGATACCACGAAAACATGAACTGCCCGTCCTTGAGCTTGTCCACCACTTGACGCGCCACTTGCGGGCGGACGGCCGGGCAACCCTGGCTGCGACCGATACGGCCTTCGCGCTTGCTCCACAGCGGGCTGACGTAGTCGGCGGCATGAATCACAATGGCGCGGTCGCGGGCTGAGTCATTGAAGCCTGGCTCCAGGCCATCCATGCGCAGCGAATAGCCGTGGGTGCCCAGGTAACTCTCCTGGGTGCGGAACAGGCCCAGGCTGGATTGATGGCTGCCTTCAAGGTTGGAGAACTGCGTAGCGAAGTTTTCCCCGGACTTGGCGCCGTGGGCCACCAAGTCGCGCAGCAGCAGGGTTTTCTTGCGCAGGTCGAAGATCCACAGGCGACGGGCGGTCGAAGGTTGGGAATAATCGATCACAGCCAGGCGCTCGGAACGTTCTTCGCCATTATTGACCGCACATTGCACGGCGTTCAGGGCGCTTTTGAGCACAGTGGGATTGAGTTCTGGAGCCGAGCGCGCCAGGCTGCTATACAAGGAAGGAACGTTGCCGTCGGCGGCGAGCACAGATGTACTCAACACAGCCAGGCTTGCGGTGATCAGGCCGAGGCGGCACATAAAAGTCAGCATCTACAGTACTTCCCCCACTGTGGATTGGAGCTAAGGCATTGTTCAAAAAACACGCATGTTACTTGAGCATTTGCTTGCTCGTTGCACCACTGGTCGCCACGGCCGAAGCGCTGCCCGTTGAACCCTTGCCGGTGACCACGCCGGCGCCGATCGACCTGGCCCCCGTGCAACAGGCGCTGGCGCAGTTGCCCAGTGTCTGCCCTGGCCTGGCGCCGCAGATCGACGCCGCCGCGCAACTGCGTCTGCAAGCCTTTTATCAGCAGCAGGGCGATGTCGCGTTGTGGTCCGACGAAGCCCGTCGCCAAGCCTTGCATGCCCAACTGCAATTGCTCGCCGATGACGGCCTGGACCCTTCCCACTATAGCCTGCCAACCGTAGATGCCACGGCCAACGTGCTGTGCAGCGATATCGACAGCAGCCGCCACTATCTGCAAGCCCTGCAGGATTTGCACTACGGGCGCTTGCAGCAATCGCGCTTCGAGCCGCTGTGGCACGCGCAGCCGCCGAGCGGCGATCCGAATGCCGAGGTGTTGGCCTTCGCTGCATTGGGCCTGCACGACATGGCGCAAGCCTTCGACCAGGCGCGCCCCAGCGCCGACCTCTACCGCAGCCTGCGCAATGCCTACGCCAGCGTGCGTCAGCAACCCTTGCCCCATTGGGACCCGGTGGGCAGCGGCCCGTTGTTGCGCCCTGGCATGGAAGACGCGCGAGTACCGGAGCTGGCACGGCGTCTCTTTAGTGGCGGCTACCTGGCCGCTGAACCCAAGGGAGGCGGCAAGCAGTACCGCGCGGAACTGGTAGACGCGGTCAAAGCCTTTCAGCTCAGCCATTCATTGCAGGCCGATGGCGTGATCGGCGCCGGCACGGTGGCCGAACTCAATATCAGCCCGGCGGTACGGCGCGAGCAGTTGCGCATCAACCTCGAACGCTTCCGCTGGCTGGCCCAGGACCTGGAACCCGAAGGCGTGCTGGTCAACGTCGCCGCCGCGCAACTGAGCGTGTACCAGAGCGGCATTCCCGTATGGCAAACCCGTCTGCAAGTGGGGCGCGCCGAACGCCAGACACCGTTGCTCAAGTCGCGCATCACCCGCCTGACCCTCAACCCCACGTGGACCATCCCGCCCACCATCATGCGCGAGGACAAGCTCCCGGCCATTCGCCTCAACCCCGAATACCTGCGCCAGCAGAACCTGCAAGTGCTCGATGCCGAAGGCCACCCGCTGGCGCCTGAACAAATCGACTGGGCGCGCCCCGGCAATATCTTGCTGCGCCAGGAAGCCGGCCCGCGCAATCCGCTGGGCAAAATCGTGATGCGCTTTCCCAATCCCTACTCGGTGTACCTGCACGACACCCCCAGCCAGCCGCTGTTCACCAAGGGCCCGCGCGCGTTCAGCTCCGGCTGCGTGCGGGTTGAACAACCGTTGCTGCTGCGCGACCTGCTGGTCAGTCCTGCCGAGCGCGCTCGCACCGACGAACTGCTGGCCACCGGCGTGACCCACGAATTCCGCCTGGCCACTCCCGTGCCGGTGCTGTTGAGTTACTGGACCGTGGAAGTGGATCGTCAAGGCGGGCTGGTGTACGCGCCGGATATCTACGGGCGCGACCCGGTGCTGATGAAGGCGATGGGCAGCGTGCTCTGATACAGGGCTGCTTCGCGCCCTAGCGCGGGCGGTGCGACGATTCCACAAGCCCGCTCACCACCTAAAAGCTCACGGCAAAAGCGTGCTTAGGGTGGCTTTATGGGGTGAGCGGACTTGCCCCGCGCTGGGTGGCGCAGCAGCCCCAAAAACACCAGCGCGATTCCACTTATCGCCCCAGATGAGCGAGCAGCCTTTCAACCGCCTCGGCTGCCGATAGGTTCGCCGTGTCGACGCTCAATGGCGCCTGCGCCCAGGCTTCGTACTCATGGGCCATCACCGACCGCCAGGTGGGTGGCGTCAGGCCGGGGATATCCCCCGTACGGCATTCAACCCGGCGTTGATGTTCTTGTCGGTCAGAGCAAATCACCTCTACGTCCACTAACTCCACGCCCGCCGCCAGGGCCACCGTTTGCCAAGCGGCGCGGCTTTCCCGCACGGGGTTGACACCGTCTGCGATCACACAATGGCCCAAGCGCAGATTGCTCAACGCCACGGCATTGGCCACACCGTAACCGCTGCTGCCCACATCGCCCGCCAGCACCCCGGCATCGCGAATGGCCTGCTCGATCACATCGATCCGCAGGTAAACCGCGCTGAGCCGCCGCGCCAGTTCATAGGCCAGGGTGGTCTTGCCGGTGCCGGGCAATCCGCTGAAGACAATAAGCATGGTTCGGTCCTTCGATAGGCCAGGGTGCGGCTTCAGGGTATCCTCAGGTTCCCTCTGCGGTCGACCTCAGGACAGCCCGTGACTCTACCTTTCGTGAAAATGCACGCCCTGGGTGATGACTTCATCATCATCGACCGTCGGGGTCTGGACGACCCCATTACCGCTCAGATCGCTCGGCGTCTGGGCAATCGTCATACCGGCATCGGCTTCAATCAACTGGCCGTGGTGCTGGACTGCGATGACGCCGCCGCACGCGTCAAATTCTGGAATGCCAATGGCACGGCCTTGCAAGCCTGCGGCAGTGCGACGCGAGGGGTGGCCGACCGTTTGATGCATGAAGCCGGGAGTGACTCGATTGTGCTGCGGACCGATCGCGGCTTGCTCACTTGCACCCGTGAGGCAGGGCGGCGGGTGTCGGTAAGCATGGGGCCGCCATCGCTGGAGTGGGCAGCGGTACCGTTGGCCGAAGCCCTGGACACCCTTGACTTACCGCTCGAAGGGCGCCCGGCGGCGTGCAGCATGGGCAACCCGCATTGCACGTTTTTCGTGGCGGATATCCTCGCCGTCGACCCGGCCGTTACGGGCCCGGAGCTGGAGCAGCATCCATTATTCCCGGCGGGAACCAACGTACATTTCGTCCAGGTGCTCAACCGTGGCCACATCCGCCTGCGTATCTGGGAGCGCGGCGGCGGCGTGCCGTTGGGCTCGGGAACGTGTTGTTGTGCGGCAGTGGTCAATGGTATCCGCCGTGGTTTGCTGGACAGCAGAGTGCAGGTGCAATGCGATGGCGGCACGGTCAGCGTCGATTGGGACGGGCGAGGCTCAGTGGTTTTGACCGGCAGTGTCGAGCCGGTCATGCAGGGCAACGCCTACGTGTTCTGAAACGTCACCGTAAACTCAGTGCCGGCGGTCGCGCAGGAATTTACCGTCACATCGCCGCCATGCACCTTGGCCAATTCGCGCACGATGTACAAACCCAAGCCTACGCTGCGCACATCGCTGCCTTGGTCGGTGCCGCGGGTCATGGGTTCGAACAGCCCGGCCAGCAAGGCTTGAGGGATCGGCGCGCCGTGGTTATGCACGGATACCGCGCCTGCACCATTGTCCAGGCGCGAGGTGATGGTGATGGGCTGCTGTAGATCGCCATAGGCCACGCTGTTGGCCACCAGGTTGCCGATGATCTGCTGCACGCGGTCGGCGTCCAGGCACGTCTCGCCAGCGCCTTCGGTGCAATGCACCAGGGTGGCCTTGGGGAAGGCCACACGCAGTTCATCCACCGCGCGATGAATCACGTTGTGCAGGTCCAGTGGTGCGGCTTTGATCACGATGCCTTGGCCGACCCGCGCCTGGGTGAAATCCAGCAGGTCGGCGATCATGCGCTGGGCGCGTTCCGAGGATTGGCCGATATGCCCCAACAGTTGGCGCTCCTTGGCGGTGCGCTCGTTGCGGCTGAGAAAGTCCGAGGCCATGCGAATGGCGGTCAGCGGGTTTTTCAGGTCGTGGCTGACGATCGCCATCATCTGTTCGGCGAACACCGCACGTCGCTGGGAGATAGCGTAGGCCTGCTTCAGCTCCGCCTGGGCATTCTGCAAGGCCAGCTCGGTGGAGGTTTTTTCCTGCAGCAGCGCTTCGGCCAGGTTGCGGGCGTTCAGCAGTTCGCGTTCGTATTTGTCGCGGTCGGTGGTGCCGAACAGCGCCAGGTCGTAGACCACCTCATCGGCCTGCTGGCGTTTATTGCCGTTGAGCAGCACAGTCACCTTGTGGCCATCGCGGTGCAGGATGTCCAGTTTCACTTCGGTGACGCTGCCGTGCATGCGCAGCATAGGGGCCAGATGGGTCTGGTGGAAAATTCGCCCACCCATGGTCAGCAGGTCCTGGAACCTGCGCGTGCACAGCTCGGCAATACTGAACCCCAGCCAATCGCCGAACCGCGCATTGGCCTTGAGGATCGTGCCGTCTTCGCCGGTAACGGCCAGGGCACACGCGGCGCTGTCGAATAATTCAGCCGGCACGGGTGGCCGTCCACGGCGCCAGGAAACCCTGCATGGCCGCCGCGCACGCTTGGGGGGCGCTCATATGCGGGCAGTGGCCGACGTTGTCCACCAGGCAGTACGTGCTGTTGGGCATCACGCTGTGCAGGTACTTGCCCACTGCCACCGGGGCGATCAGGTCGTCGCTCGATTGCAGGATCAACACCGGGGTGGTCAGGCCGATCACGTCCTGGCGGTTGTCCGAGGTAAACGTCACCCGTGCGAAGTGCTTGGCGATATCCGGCTCGGTGCGGCAAAAGCTGTCGGCCAGGGTGTCGCTGAGTGCCGGTTGCCCCGGCGCGCCCATGATCACCGGGGCCATGGCGCTGGACCAGCCCAGGTAGTTACTGTCGAGGGTGTCGAGCAGCTCATCGATATCGCTGCGCTTGAAACCGCCCACGTAACCGTCCGTATCGATATAGCGCGGCGACGGGCCGATCATCACATGGGCCGCGATACGCCCTGGCGCCAGGCGGTCGGCGAGGGTGCCGATCATCGCACTGACCGAGTGCCCAACCAGAATCACCGGGCCTTGGGCATAGGCGGCGATAATCTCGTTCAAGTCGTGGGCGTAGCCGTCCAGCGTGCCGTACTTGGTCTTGTCGAACGCGCTCAGGTCCGACAGGCCCGCGCCCACCAAGTCATAGAGCACTACGCGAAAGTGCTCTAGAAACGGTGGCGCCAAGTCGTTCCACATGGCCTGGTTGCAGCCGAAACCGTGGGAGAACACCAGGGTCGAGGTCCCGTTGCCCATGACGTTGACGTTGTTGCGGTGACGTAGATCCATGGGCATCTCAAGATTATGGCGTATCGCTATTGGCGGCCAGTTTAGATAGTCAAGCGCTTTGGGTCACGCGTTATAGCGCCGATGGGGTAAAGTCGGCGCCTTCAGGAAGAAACCTCAGGTAACAAATATGATGCGTCGGTTGCGGCAAACACTTTTGAGTCTGCTGGTGCTTGTGTGTGCCAGCCTGTTGCTGACCGTTCGCGCCGAGACTTCTCCCATCGGCGTCGCCTTGGACCAGCGGGTGATCGACCTGACCGATACCTTGGACGCCACTACTACCGCCGGTCTCAAGCAACAATTGGCTGACTTGGAACAGCGCAAAGGCGCGCAAGTCGCCGTGCTGTTGGTGCCCACCCTAGGCGGCGCGGACCTTGAGGACTATACCAATCAACTGTTCCGCGCCTGGAAACTGGGGCGCAAGGACGTTAACGACGGCATCCTGTTGCTGGTGGCCAAGGACGATCGCAAGGTACGCATCGAAGTAGGCTACGGCCTTGAAGGCACGGTCACCGACCTGCTGGCGCACCGCATCATCGCGGAACATATCACCCCGGCTTTTCGCCAGGGCGACTATGCAGGCGGGATACAACAAGCGGTCGATGACCTGACCACATTAGTGGATGGCGGCGATCTGCCCGCGGTCGCCGATACCGCCATTGCGCCCGGCGCTATCGCGGTGTTGCTGGCATTTATCCTCGGCGCCATCGGTGGTGTGCTGCTCGCGGCGCGCAAGCTGGATTGGCGCGCTGCGCTGATCGCCACACTGCTGATTACCGTCGGTTTGGCGATCTTTGCCGGTGGCCGCGAATGGCTAATGTACCTGCTGGTAGTGCCGCTGACCCTGTTGATCGGCGGCGCGACATTCGGCGCATTGTGGCTGGCGCGCGCGGCCTTCTACGGCGTGATAGGGCTATTGACCTATATCCTCGGGGTGGTGATAGCCAATCGGTTTGTGGAGGTCAGCTATGTCCACTGGCTGGCGTGGCCGCTGGGTGGCCTGGTGGTCCTAGGGTTGTACGTCCTGCTGTTTCTGCTGATCAAGGCGTCCTGGAAGAACAGCCCGCGCGGGTTCCTGCTGCGATTGCTTGCGGTGGCGGCGATCTACGCAGCGGCGGGGCTGCTGCTGGGGCACGGCGCCCAGGGCTGGCTGATCGCGGTGCCGATCGCATCGTTTCTGGCGCTGTTTGTGTTTATCCAAAGCAGCGCGGGGACCGGGTCGGGTGGCGGGTCAAACTCCAGCAGTTCCAGTTCCAGTTCCAGTTCCAGTTCCAGCAGCAGTTCATCCGGTGGCGGCGGTTCCAGCGGCGGTGGCGGGGCGTCAGGGAGTTGGTGAAGTCACGCCAGCGTTCACAGGGTCTTGGACAAGAACACCCGGCTACTGCCGACGGGGTCGCACGGGATCTCGCCAAACCGCACCCACCCGTGTTTTTCGTAGAACCCCGGCGCCTGGAAACTGAGGGTATACAGCACCGCCTGCCGGCAGCCTCGGCGCCGGGCTTCATCCTCGAAAGCGTGCAGCAACTGCCGGCCCAACCCGGCACCGCGCAGTGAGTCGGGCAGGTGGAACAGATCGAGGAACGCCATGCCGAGGGTGGTTTTACCGCTGATGCCGCCAAGGATTTGCTGGGTGTCCGGATCTTTGATCAACAGCGTGAGCGGCACGCGGTCGTTGTAACCGGTGACGGCCTCGTTGAACGCGGCCAGACCGCCACCCAGAATGCGCTCGGCTTCGGGGTTGGGTTGGTCGCTGATTTCAATGCGCGGTGCGGTCATCATCGATCCTCCCTGGATTACAGCGCCATCACCATCTCATGCCACGCCATCCCGCCGTGATCCGAAGGCGATGGGCGTACATAGGTGTAGCCCATGCGCGTATACAGCGGCACATGCTGCTCTTTGCACATCAGATGAATCGTCTGTTTGCCCATGACGCGCATGCGTTGCACGAACTCGGTCATCAGCACGTTGGAATAGCCGTGGCCCTGATGTGCCGGGTCGACCACCACCGACATGATCACCACATTCGGCGCCTCGGGCGCATGGCCCACCAACTCCTTGAACGCCTCGTCCGACATCACCACCTGATGGGCGCAGCCGCTGTTGATAAACCCCACCACCTCGCCATCCGCCTCCAGGATCAGAAAACCCTGGGGGTACTGCGCAATGCGCGTGGCGATCTTTTCCAGCGTCGCGGCTTCGTCGCCTTCGTAGGCGGCGATTTCGATTGCATAGCAGCGAGCGGCATCAGTGGGGAGGGCGTTGCGCAGGGTTAGGGCAGGCATCGGTGTTTCCTGGGACATTGAGCGAAAGGCCACATCATAGCGCTGCTACAGCGGCTTCGCTGAGACGATGGGCCAAACGCCGGTCAAAAGGGCTTAAGCTGCGTCCCACGCCCTATAACGCCCGTTCACACAAGGCTTGTGCCATGCCGACTCTTCGCACCATGACCCCGACCGACTACGACGCCGTCCTCGCTTTGATGCAAAGCACCCCCGGTATTTCCCTGCGCGACGCGGACGCTCGTGACGCCACCGAGCGCTACCTGGCGCGCAATCCGGGGCTCAGTTTCGTGGCTGAAAGCGAGGGGCGATTGATCGGCTGCGTCATGTGCGGCCATGATGGACGGCGCGGTTACCTGCAACACCTGTTGGTGCTGCCGGATTCTCGCCGCCAGGGTATCGCGCAAGCCTTGGTGCAGCGCTGTCTCAATGAGCTGGAACACCTGGGCATCCACAAATGCCACCTCGATGTGTTCAAGAGCAACACGGGGGCCGCCGGGTTTTGGCGAGGTCGGGGTTGGCAGTTACGGACGGATATCGACCGGTATTCATTTATCCCAACGGGGCACGAGAACCCATGAAGCAAGGAATACAAAAAGTCCCTGTGGGAGCGCACCAGCTTTAGCGAGGCCGCGATAGCGGTGGATCAAGCGCTGAAGATGTCGCAATACCACCGCCTTCGCAGTTTTGCTGACCTCGGCTGTCCCCACAACCATCTGTATGCCACAAGCCCCCTCCATCTGTGTCTACCCGCCCCCCAATCAGCCAGTTAGCCTTCAAGCTACCCTAACCCACGACCGAGTCCCCCATGGATCTTACCGCCGTCCCGTTTTGCACCACCGATTGGTCCACTGTTGAACCGGTCATCTACCCCGGTGTGACCGGCAGCGCTACCTGGCGCACCGGGCACTTTGGTACGACTCGCGTGCGTATGGTGGAGTACAGCGCCGGGTACCTGGCGGATCATTGGTGCACCCGCGGGCATGTGCTGCTGTGTCTGGAGGGCGAGTTGCACACCGAGCTGGCGGATGGGCGTCGGTTTACGTTGACGGCCGGGATGAGTTATCAGGTGGGCAATGAGATGGAAGCGCACCGTTCATCGACGCTGGACGGTGCGAAGCTGTTTATCGTGGATTGATGGGCGGGTTGAGGTGAGCCAACCCGAACCGAACGGGTGCAATTAGTGCTTATGGCTAGGGGCCGTGCCGTCCACGCCACGAGCGATGGCTTTGACTTCAACGGCTTGCTGCTCGCCCTTGGCGTTTTCCACGGTCAGGGTCAGCGGCACCGGATCGCCTTCTTTGATCTGGCCGGTCAGGCCCATCAGCATCACATGGTAGCCATTGGGGTCGAGGGTGACGGCTTTGCCGGCAGGCAGGGCCACCGAGTCCACCGGGCCCATGCGCATCACGTCGTCTTGCATGCTCATTTCATGGATCTGCACGTCCTTGGCCACCGGCGAGGCCACGCGCAGCAGCTTGCTGTCGACGTCGGCGGTGACGGTCATGAATGCGCCGCTGGCGGGTTGGCCCGGGACGGTCGCGCGGACCCAGGCGTCGCTGACCTGCACCTGGGCGCTGGCGTGGGCGGCGAGGCCCAGCAGGGTCAGGCCGAGGGTGAGGCGCTTGAGGTGTTGAACGGCAGTCATTAGCAGACCTCCATGACGGTGAGCAGGTCTTCTGCGCACTCTTGAGCGGTAAGGGATGCCTGGAGCCCCAGGCGCAGGTTGCCACGGGTGTCGAAGACAAAACTGGTGGCGGTATGGGACAGGGTGTAGGTGTCGCCGGCAGGGATCTTTTCATAAAAGATGCCGAATTCCTTGGCGGCCACGGCGATTTCTTCCGGGGTGCCGTACAGCGCTTCGAAACTGGGGTCGAAGGCCTTGACGTACTTGTCGAGTATCTCCGGCGTGTCGCGCTCTGGGTCCAGGGTGATAAAGATCACCTGCATGATCTCGCCGTCGCGGCCCATCAGCTTCTTGGCCTGCGCCGCGCGGGCGAGGGTGGTGGGGCACACCGCCGGGCATTGGGTAAAGCCGAAGAACACTACCGGCATCAGGCCGCGATAGGAACTGAGGGTGACCGTCTCGCCCTCGGTGTTCTTGAGCTTGAACGTGCGACCCATGATCTTGTCGCTCAAGTCCTTGCCGTACTTGAAGTTCAGTTTGGGGCTATTGTCACAACCGGCCAGCAGGCCCAGGCCCAACAAGCCCATACCGGTCAGGACCTTGCGGCGGGTAAATAACGTACTCATCAACTGTGCATCCTGTGAAACGCCTGCATTGCGCTGGATCTACCCATCAAGCCGTGAAAAAGCAGGCATTTGAAGTAAGAAACGAGGAGGGCGGCAAGTCTACCAACCCACGCCGGCCTGCGTAATCTGCGACGTTCTGCCACAGGGGCGCGTCGCGCTTCATCCGTTGGCGGCTGGGATGGTAGAGTCGCGGCCATGAAATTGAGCCTGCCCGACCGTTCGCTGATCGCCTGGATCCTGTACTGCTGCGTGCTGATGAACCTGTTCGTGTGCGGTTTGAGCCATGGCCAGATGCTCGGCCAGCAGCTCAATGGAATCGGCGGGGCGTTCTGTTCGGTGGACGGCAAACCGGCGCCACTTTCCGATAAAGGGTCGGGCGACGCGGCTTCCAGCAACATTTCGAACTACTTTGCCTGCCCGGTGTGCGCCGCCTTGACCGTCGCCCTGGTGTTCTTGATCGGCTTGGCCTGGCTGCTCGGCCTGGGTCAAACTCCGCGCACAGCCCATGCCCAGCGCAACAAAGCGCCGCCGCGCTACGCCTGGCCCTCGGCCAACCCCCGCGCTTCTCCCGCCTGCTGACGTGTGCCTTGGGCCCCTTGTGACCAGGGGGCGTTCTATCGTCACGAGTGTGAGTGCGTTCATGAATCATCCATCGCCAGCCGGCGCCCTGCGCCTGCGTGCAGCACCGGCGCCTGCGCAATACCCCAGTAATGCCCGCTGTTTCGTCCACCTGGACGCGCGTCTGTTGCCTTATTGGCACAGCCTGTTCGACATCTGCCCGGCGCTGCTCAAGCTCGACCCGCCCGAAGGCCTGAACCTGTTTCGCAGCTTTATGACCTGGGCCTACCGCAACCAGCCGGCCGCGGATTGGACCTACCACCTGAACGTGTGCCGTTGGTTGCTCGGCTCGGCCTACCGCACGCGCATCAATGAGGAACCCATCGAAGCGTTCATGGCCGCCGCTGCGGCGAGTTGGATCAATACCGACCACAGCCAGGCCGAGGGCATCGTGCTGGCGTGGCGCGCGCTGCGGGTATTCGATTGGAAAGTCACGCCGCCCGCCACCGTTGAGCAACCGCCATTGCCAGCGTCCGGCTGGGATTTCGCCTGGAGCCCGCTGAGCCGGCGCGGTGAGTGCTGCGGCTGGCAGGTGCTGACTTGATCGGCATCAAGGTGGCCCGCCGCCGCGCGCGCCACACTGCAATCCCGGCGCGACCTGTGAGGCCATCATGCTCTATCTGCTGTTTCTGTTGGCCCACCTGTTCGCGGCGCTGATCTTTATCGGCACGGTGTTTTTCGAAGTGCTGATCCTGGCCAAGGTACAGGCGCAATTGCCCGCCCGGGCGCGGGTGTTGGTGGAACAAGGCATCGGCCGCCGCGCCCGGGCGCTGATGCCGTGGGTGCTGTTGGTGCTGTTCGGTGCCGGTCTCGGGATGGTCTGGCTGCGCTACCTGCCGGTGCTGGCCGCGCCTACGGCGTCGTCCTTTGGCATGTTGCTTTCGCTCAAACTGCTACTGGCCGCCAGTGTGCTGCTGCATTTTGTGACGACCTTACTGCTTATGCGCCGTGGCCGCGCCAGCGAGCGCTACCTGCGCGGGGTACACCTGAGTCTGTTTGCGCATATGGTCGCCATCGTGCTGTTGGCCAAGAGCATGTTCTACCTCAGCTGGTAGGGCCCTTGATGCACATCAAGGTGCGTCGAGGCCCGCCGCCGGACAATGGCTCACCGCCCCTTGATCCGGAGCCTGCCATGCACACTGTCATCCCCCTCGCTCGTCACGGTCCAGGCGTGCTGGACCTGAATGGCCAGGCCGATATCCGCCGTTTCCACCCCGGCATAGGCTCTCTGGATATGTTGCGCGCCCTGCGCACCAGCCGCCAACGGCAACGCCCGCTGGCCGTGACCTTGCATTGGCCGGCCAACCCACCGAGTGACGAGTACCCACGCAGCCTGGCCCAAGAGATCCAGCTGGTCGGCTGCCACTTGGGCGCTCGCCAGCCGCTGGAGTACTTCCAGTGGCGCGGCGCTGCGAGCATCGGCGCGGTACAAACGCTGATGGCGAACATGCGCGAGCGCTTTCATTTTCTTGCCCCTGGCCGTGGTGACTACGGCATCGACCTCGACCCGTACCACACCGATTGGGCCGGCATGGGTCTGCTGCGCGACCTGGGCTTCAACCACGTCTGTATCGGCGTGCCCGACGCGCGTGCCGAAGGGGTGCACGCCCTGGCCTGGTACCGCGACCCTGCGCCGATCCAGTCCTTGATCGATGCGGCGCGCACTTTCGATTTCCGTTCGGTCAGCGTCGATCTCGGCTACGGCAGCGCCTGGCAGACCCTCGCCAGCTTCGATACCAAGCTGGCCAGCCTGATCGCCCTGGAGCCGGACCGCCTGCAGGTGTTTGACTACGCCCGGCCGCCCAGCCGTTATCTGGCCCAGCCTGCCCAGGCGCAATGCAGCGCGGCGGATAAAGCCGAAATGCGCCAGTTGTGCTTCGAGCGCCTCGGCGCGGCGGGTTACCACTACATCGGCCTGGGCCTGTTTGCCCGTGGCGACGACGACCTGATCCAGGCCCAGGAGCGCGGCCGCCTGAGCCGCACCAGCGAAGGCTTCACTCTGCACGGCTATTGCGACCATATCGGCCTGGGCCTGGGCGCCATCAGCCAGATCGACGGCTTGTGCGCGCAAAACGGCAGCACCGAACCGGCCTACGCCCGAGCCCTGCACAATGGCCAGCTCCCCACCTGCCAGGGCTGGCAACGCCAGGTCGGCGACGGGTTGCGCGAATACGTGGTGGAGCGCTTGGCCTGCGACCTGGAACTGGATATCCAGGCGATTGAGCGGCGTTACGGGTTGGTGTTTTCCCAGTATTTCGCCACGCTCTGGCCGCTATTGGAGCAATGGGCGCGGGACGGCCTGATCGAATTGTCGGCGCAGTTTCTGTGTGTGCTGCCGGACGGGCGCCGGCAGGTGGATGAGCTGTGTGGGTTGTTCGAACAGGCCTAGTGGGAGGTGCCTTCGGCGAACTCGATTTTATTGCCCACGTTGTATTTGCCCGACGGCTTGTTCATGGGCAGGCGCTTGACCTCCTTGAGGGTTTGGCTGTCGTAGACGATCAACGCGCCGTCCGTGGCCCAGATGCTCAGTAACACGTAGCGCCCGTCGCGGGTGAATTCCACATGGGCGGCGGTCTTGCCCGGCACCGGGCGCAAGGTGTGGGCGATTTCCAGGGTCTGTTTGTCGATCAGGTGGATGGCGTCGTTGTCCGGGCCGAAGAACACGTCGCTCCATACATAGCGTGAGTTCACATGGCTGCGCATAAAGAAGCCTGGCCCCAGGGTGGGAATCTGTTTGATCAGCGCCCAGGTGTTCAGGTCGATCACCGAGATTTGCCCTTTGCTGATATTCGGTGTGGCGAACACCCAGTGCCCATCGCGTTGCCAATAGGTGCCCGAGCCCAGGTGCGGCATGCCCGCCAGCGGGATATCGGTGACCACCGCGCCGCTGTCCAGGTCGATTACCTGGCCGCCCCCGGCCTTGCGCGAGGTGGCGACCAACTGTCGGTAATCGGGAGAAAACGAAAAGTCATCGAGCACGTCCTGGGCCTGGATGCGCCGGGGCTCGAAGCGCGGTTGCGCGTCGGCATACGCCAGTTCCCACACCTCGTTCAGATCCTTGAGCGCGACGATAAAGCTGTTGCGCGGCGGTGCGGTGTACACGGCGCTGACCCGCGAACCAGTGTCCAGAATCTTGACCAGCGACAGATCGCGCGCATCCAGCAACACCAGATTGCCCGGCAGGTAGTTGCCCGCCAGCACCCAGCGCCCGTCTTTGCTCACCGCCAGGTTGCGAGTGTTGAGGCCAACGCGGGTTTCGGCGATCAGCCTGAGGTTATGCAGGTCGTATTGGCTGATCCAGCCGTCCCGGGAGGCGAAGTACACAAAGCGCCCATCCGGGGAAAACTTCGGCCCGCCGTGTACCGCGAAGTGGGTGGGGAAGCGGTCCAGCACGTTGAAAGTGTCACCGTCGAGAATGTCCATGTGGTGATCCCCCGATTCCACCACCACAAACAGGTTGAGCGGGTCGGCGTGGTGCTGCGGGGTGGTCGGCAGTTGGTTCAGGTTCGCCAGTACGGTGTGGCTGGCGCGGATCGCCTGGGCATCCCAGGTCGGTGGCGATGCCGGCGGCTGTTGCAGAAAATCCACCAGGCCGTCGATGCGCGCGCTGTCCAATTGCGCGGCGAATCCGGCCATTTGGCTGGCGGGGCGGCCGTCGCGGATCACCTGGCGCGCCTCGTCAGGCTTGATCCGCCCCAGGCTTTCGGGCAACAACGCCGGGCCGGTGGCGCCGATGCGGTTGAGGCCGTGGCACTGCTCACAGTACTGGCGGTAATCCTCGGCCGGCGTACCGTGGGCGACGTTGGCCCACAACAGCGGCACTAGCAGCAGGCGTTTCATACCGCCACCGCTGCGCGCGGCGCTGCCAGGCTGGCCGGGAAGTGCAGGGCGGCGCCGGCGAACAGGTCCACGACCTGGCCGATCACCGTCAGGGTTGGCACGCCGGGTTCGCAGTCGGCGGCCAGGGTCGGCAACTGGCGCAAGGTGCCACGGGCCACCTGTTGATCGGCGCGCGCACCGTTGCTGATCAGCGCCGCCGGGGTATCCGCCGACAAACCGGCAGCCACCAGGTGTTCGGCGATCAGCGCCAGGTTCGACAGGCCCATATAGAACACCAGGGTCTGGCTCGGCTCGGCGAGGCTGGCCCAGGGTAATTTCAGCGCACCGTCGCGCTGCAGGTGCCCGGTGACGAAACGGCACGAGTTGACCAGATCGCGATGGGTCAACGGGATTCCGGCGTAGGCGCTGCACCCGGACGCGGCGGTGATCCCTGGCACCACTTGGCACGGAATATCCCGCGCCAGCAGGTATTCGAGCTCCTCGGCGCCGCGCCCGAAAATAAACGGGTCGCCGCCCTTGAGGCGCACCACGCGCTGGCCTTCGCCGGCCAGTTCCGCCAGCAGTTCGTTGAGTTGATCCTGGGGCAGGCTGTGATGGCCGCTGGCCTTGCCCACGTAATGGCGGGCGCAGGTGAGCGGGATCAGCGTGAGCAGTTCGGCGCTGATCAGCCGGTCGAACACCACGGCATCGGCCTGCATCAGCAGGCTCCAGGCGCGCAAGGTAAGCAGGCGTGGGTCGCCGGGTCCGGCGCCCACCAGCGCGACTTCACCGGGATGCAACGGGCTGTGCAGGCTGGGGGGGAGGGCAGTGGTGTGCATGGGACATCCTTGGTCGATCATCAGGAGCGCTGCCCCGGTTGTGTCACCGGGTGGAGCACGGAATCAGGTTGGGCGAGCGCGTGGCAATTTCATCGTCGCTCAGGTAGCAACCCGGGTCCGGGCCCCACAGGTCGCCATCGGCCCAGGCGCGGGTACGGGTGTTGCCGTTGCAGATCGGCAGCCAGCGACACTCGGCGCAGCGCCCGCCGATGCGGCGCGGGTATTCGCGCAGGCGCTGCAGCAAGGGGTCGGGTTGGTCGAGCCAGAGCTGGCGGAATGTGGTGTTGCGCACATTGCCCACCGAGTGCTGCCACCAGTAGGTGTCCGGATGCACCTCGCCGGTGTTGTCGATATTGGCGATGCCGCTGCCCGACGCATTGCCGCCCCAACCGTGCAACAGGTGCTCCAGCTGCGGGTAATGCTCGGGCAGATGGCGATGTACCCATTGCAGCAATAGCACCGCGTCGGCGTCGTTGTTGCCGCTGACAAAATCGCTGGCCACGCCGTTTTCGATGTCCTCCCAGGCTTGCTGGAAAATCAGCGCCATGGCGTCGCGGCTGATCTGCCGGTGCGCGTCCAGTTGGCGGCTGCGCTTGCCGCGCCCGCTGTAGTTGAGGTGCGACAGGTAGAACTTCTGCACGTCGTAAGCGCGCATCAGCGCGAGCAATTGCGGCAGCTGCGCGTGGTTGTCCTGGGTCAGGGTGGTCCGCAGGCCCACGCGGATGCCTGCTTCGCGGCACAGACGTATGCCATGCAACGAGCGCTGGAAGCTGCCGTGTGACTGGCGAAAGGCATCGTGGGTCGCCTCCAGGCCATCGATACTGATGCCCACGTAGTCGAAATGCGCGTCGGCAATCTGCTGGATATTGCGCTCATCAATCAGCGTGCCGTTGGTGGACAACGCCACGAAAAAGCCTTTGTCGCGAGCGTAGGCGCTCAGCTGGAATATATCTGCGCGCAGCAGCGGCTCGCCGCCGGAAAGGATCAGTACGCGCACGCCGGCTTCGTGCAGGTCATCGATCACCCGCAGCGCGGTGGCGGTGTCCAGCTCATCGCGGAACACACTGTCGGCGCTGGTGGCATAGCAATGCTTGCAGGTCAGGTTGCACCGGCGCAGCAGGTTCCAGATCACCACTGGCGGCCGCTTGCTGCCGGGGGCCGAGACGCGCGGCGCCGGGCATTGGCCGGCCAGGGTGCGCAAGTACTGACTGATTCGCAGCATGGGCTATTCCTTTTCAGTGCGCCGGCGGCAAGCGCAGGCCGGTTTTTTTCAGGATGCGACTGCTCACCAGCATCTCGTCGGCGCGGCAGGCATCGGCAAGCAAAAAACGCAGGTGCTCGCGGTAGCTGTCGATTTCTTCACGACTGCGCCCATGCACCATGGCGAACAAGTTGTAGGGCCAGCCCACGCGCCGGGGGCGGCGGTAGCAGTGGCTCACGAACGGCTGCGCGCCTATCAGTTCGCCCAGGCGCGGCAGTTGCTCGTCGGCCACGTCCCACACAGTCATGCCGTTATGCCGATAGCCCAGGCGGTAATGGTTGGGCACCGCCGCGATACGCCGAATCACGCCCTCGGTTTGCAGGCGCTTGAGCAGGTCGAGGGTCGACTCGACGCTGATTCCCAACTGCTCGGCCAGCCACGCCCACGGGTCTTCCAGCAGCGGCAGGCCGTCTTGGGTGAGGGCGATCAGGCGCAGGGCCAGGGGGCTGTCAGACCGGGAAATGCAGACCGACATGGTAGGTGTGCTCCTTGGGCAGGTTGAGCACCGTCAACCCGGTCAGGGTTTCGATGCGCGACAGGGTGGCGTCGAGTTCCTCAGGGCTGGCGCAGGCCAGCACGAACCACATGTTCCAGGCATGTTCGCGGCGGTAGTTGTGGGCCACCTGGGGCAGGGCGTTGAGCTGCTCGGCGACGGCATCGAAGCGCGCCTCGGGCACTGCCAGCGCGGCCAAGGTGAATGCCCCGCCGACGCGCTCGATATCAAACATCGGGCCGAACCGGGTGAGCACGCCGTCTTCAAGCAACGCGTGCAGGCGGTCGAGTACCTCACCGGGGGCGCAGCCGAGTTCCTGCGCCACTGACTGCCAGGGCTGACGTACCAGGGGCAGGCCGTGTTGCAGGCGATTGATCAATTGGCGATCCCGTTCATCCATGGGCCCACACCTGCGACGGTGGCGGCGCAAAACGTCCGCCGCATTGTTTGAACGCGTGGGTACTGAACAGCACCTGGTGGGGAAGGTCGTTGAGCAGGTGCTCGGCCAATAGCGTCTCGATGTGCGCCTCGACCACCGCGCGCTCGCGGCCGTGGACCATGCAAAACAGGTTGTAGCGCCACTGCGGCAGGCGTCGCGGACGCTGGTAACACAGGTTCACCCCCGGCGCGCGGCCCAGGCGCTGGCCGACGTTATCCACCAAGGCATCCGGCACATCCAGCACCAGCATGGCGTTGGCCACAAAACCCAGGGCGCGATGGTTGAGTACCAGTCCGACGCGCCGGAACAAGCCTTGTTCATGCCAGTGCTGCATTTGCTGCAACACCTGGTCGTGATGGGCACCGATCTGCTCCGCCAGCGCGTCGTAAGGCCGCGAGACCCGTGGCAAACCGCGCTCCAGGCACTGGCGCAGGTCGAGCATCTGCTCCTGGGTCAGCGGCGCGATCACGGATGCCCTCCCAGGGAGAACCCGAGGTCGATGCGGTAGGCGCTGAGCATCGGCAGATCCAGCGGTGTCAGGCCGGTGTCTTGTTCCAGCTCATCGAGGATCTGCTGTAGATGTTGACGGTGCGGGCCGGTCACCACAAACCACAGGTTGTAGTGATGCTCGCGGGCGTAGTTGTGATTGACTTCCGGGTATTGGCTGACCCGCGCCGCCACCTGTTCCAGGCGTTCGGCCGGGACTGCCAAGGCGGCCAGGGTGCTGGCACCGGCGCGGGTATGTTCGAACACCGGGCCGACGCGCGAGAGGGCGCCGGCCAGCTCCAGGCGTTGCAGGCAGGTCATCAGTTCGGCCTCGCTGCACTTCAAGACCTGGGCCATTTCCCGGTACGGTTCGGCGCACAGCGGCATGCCGTGCTGGTAGCGTTCGATCAAGTGCTGGCTGAGTCGATCAAGGTCCATCTCAATACCCCATTTTTTGTGCACGAGTGCTGAAGAAAATTCCGCTGGGGCTCAAGGCCGGCAAGGTCTTGAGCAAGGTCATTCGATACGGGTCCCAGACCTGCACCTGCTCGCCGTCGCGCACCGACAGCCACAGCTGTTCGCCGCGCCCGGTGAACTCCATGTGCAGCACACCGGGGCCGGGGCGCAGGTCGGCGACCACTTGGTGGGTTTCGCTGTCGATCACCTGCACGCGGTCGTTGTCCGGGTAGGCGAAATTGACCCACAGCTGGCGCCCATCCGGCCGTGCGGTGACGAAGATCGGTTGGCCGGCCACGGCGATCGCGGCGCTCTGCTGCCAACTGCGCGCGTCCATCACCAACACCTGGTGTCGGCCCACGGCGGGCACGAACGCTTGGTTGTCGGCTACGGCCCAGCCTTCCAGGTGCGGCATTTTGTACACCGGCAACTTGGCCTGGCCGCGTCCGTAGTCCTTGAGTACCCGTTGCACACCGCGCTCCGGGTGCCACAGGTCGAGCTGGGCCATGCCGTCCTCGCCGAACAGACCGGCCATGTAGTAGCGACCGTCGGCGGTGATCAGTGCGTCATAGGGCTGCTCGCCGATGTCGGTGAAACGGGTGAGGGTTGGGGTGTTGCCGTGGCTGAAGTCCGCGCTCCAGATCTCGCCGGTGTCGAACAGGCTGAACACGAAACGCTGCCCCGGCGCGTCCACTAGGCCCACCACCCGCGAGCGTTTGCCGTTGGCCAGGGGCGTGGCGGGAATGTCGGCGACCAGTTCCAAGTTGACGGCATCGAACACCTTGACCCCGCCCGGCTGGTAGTTGGACACGGCAATCAGGCGGCCATCCTGGCTGATCGCGCCGCCAATACTGTTGCCGCCCTGGATGATGCGTTTAGCGATGCGCTGGGTCAGCAAGTCGACCTTGGTCAAGCCGCCGTCGCGGGCAAACACATAGGCATAGCGTTGGTCGCGGGAAAACACCGCCGAGGCGTGGGACAGATCGCCCAGCCCTTCGATGCGCGCCAGCTCGGTCATGCCGCTGCTCTCGACGATCTGCACACTGCCGCTGGCCCGTTCGATCACCAACCCCAGATCACCGCTGCCGCGCAGCGTCGGTTGGGCACAGGCGCCGAGCAGCAGGCACAGGGAGAACACGGCGGGTCGCATCATGGGGTGGGGCGTCCTTGCAGCAGGCGGTCGGCCAGCCAGGCAATATCGCCGGCGCTGAGCAGTGGGCCCCAGCCGGGCATGGCGCGGGCTGGGCGACCGTAAGTGATGGTGGCGATCAGGCTGGCGCGGGGTTGGCCGGCCAGGGCCTGGGGCGTGAGGGGCGGGCCGAGGCCGCCGGTCAGGTGCAGGCCATGGCAGGCGCCGCAGTCCTGGGTCAGCAGGTGTTCGAGGCGGGCGGCGTCGGGTGTCGCCGTCGCCCACGCGGGGACCAGCATGAGCAGCGCCATGGCCGAACCGAACATCGATGCTTTCATGGCGTGCTCCTTGTGGTTATTTCAAGCTCAGGACCCAATCGGCCAACACCTTGGCTTCTTCATCGGTGACCTGGTTCGGCGGCATAGGGATCGGCCCCCAGTTACCCTGGGTGCCGTTCTTGATATGACTGGCCAGGGTCGCGGCGGCGTCTTTCACGCCGGTGTTCTTGGCGGCGACTTCCTTCATGGCCGGGCCTACCAACTTGCTGTCCAGGGTGTGGCAGCCGACACAGGGTTTACTGTTGAACAGGGCTTGGCCGTCTTGAGCCAGGGCCGGTTGCAGGCTGAACGCAGCGCTGCAAGCCAGCAGTGCGAGGAGCATATTTTTCATGGGCGGACCTCGTGTTGATGGGGCTCAATAAATGTCGTGTTGGGTGTTGTAAACGTTGAATTTGCCGGTCGGGGTGATCAGGCGTTTGTCCTTGATCACCTGCTTGAGCTTCAGGGTTTTGTCATCGATCACCACCAGCGCCGATTCTTCGGTCTGGCCGTTCCACACCGAGAACCACACCTCGTCGCCGGCCTTGTTGTATTCCGGTTGCACCACGCGCATAGCGCCTTGCTTGATCCCCGAGTATTCGGCGATCGGCAGCACGGTGTAGCCCTTGTCGAGCTGGTTGATATCGAACACCGCCACCGACTGGCTGAGCTTGGCGTCGGGGTTGAGGGTGGTGTCCACGTACAGGTGATGGGAGTTGGGGTGGGTCTTGATAAACAGCGAACCGCCGCCCTGGCCCTTGAGGGTTTCCACCTGTTTCCAGGCGTATTGCGGGTGCTTGATCGGGTCGGTGCCGATCACCGAAATTCCGCCGTCGCCCAAGTGGCTGGTGGCCCACACCGGCCCGTAGGTGGGGTGGATAAAGTTGGCGCCACGCCCGGGGTGCGGGGTCTTGCCCACGTCCACCAGCGCGGCCAGGGTGCGCGCCTTGGAGTCGATCACCGCCACCTTGTTCGAGTTGTTGGCCGCTGTGAGGAAGTAGCGGTGGGTGCTGTCCCAGCCGCCGTCGTGCAGGAACGGCGCGGCGTCGATGGTGGTGATGGTGAGGTTCTTGATGTCCTGGTAGTTGACCAGCATGACCTTGCCGGTTTCCTTGACGTTGACGATGAACTCCGGCCACTCGTGGGACGCGATGATCGCCGCCACACGGGGTTCTGGGTGGTACTCCTGCTTGTCGACGGTCATGCCGCGAGTGGAGACGATCTGCTTGGGTTCCAGGGTCTCGCCGTCCATCAGGGTGAACTGCGGCGGCCAGTAGGCCCCGGCAATCGTGTACTTGTCTTCGTAGCCCTTGAACTTCGAGGTCTCCACCGACCGCGCTTCGATGCCCACCTTGATTTCGGCGACTTTGGTGGGCTCGGCGGGCCACAGGTCGATCATGTCGATCTTGGCGTCACGGCCGATCACCAGCAGGTAGCGACCCGAGGCGGAGATCCGCGAAATATGCACGGCATAACCGGTGTCGATCAGCTTGACGATCTGCTTGGTGTCGCCGTCCACCAGGGCGATCTTGCCGTCGTCGCGCAAGGTCACCGAAAACAGGTTTTGCAGGTTGAGGTGATTGAGCTGTTTTTTCGGGCGGTCTTCGGGCTTGACCAGCACTTTCCAGGTCTTGAGCGTCTCGGCCATGCCCCATTCCGGCGGCGTCGGCGCGGTGTGCTGGATAAAGGTGGCCATGCTGCTGATCTGCGCTTTGGTCAGCGCATTGGAGGTACCCCAGTTCGGCATGCCGGCGGGCGAGCCGTAGGTGATGAGCGCTTCCAGGTAGGCCTGGCCGCGAGCCTGGGTGATATCCGGCGTCAGGGGCTTGCCGGTGGCTCCCTTGCGCAGCACGCCGTGGCAGCCGGCGCAGCGTTCGAAATAGATCTGTTTGGACGCGTCGAAATCAGCCTGGCTCATGTCCGGCGCGCCGGCGGTCTTGACCACGGCGGGCTGGGCGTTGCCGTGGGCGCTCAGGGGCAGGGTCAGGGCCAGTGCGCAGCCGAGGCTGGCGAGGCTTAAGGTGAAGGGGTTCGTGCGGCGAGTCAGCATTCCATTTACTCCTCAGGCGAGACCTTTGCGGTGCCTCGCAACACGGTGCGGGGCGCAGGTTCTTAGTGCCGGGCCAGACTATGGCGTGGCCTCGCAAAGCTCGCTTGACGGCGATCAAGTTTGCCTGGGTTAGCGCTTGCCAGGTTGTCGCAGGCGCCCTTAGCGTGGCCCTCGAACCCGCCTCGGATATACACGATGAACGCGCCTTTCTATCAGCCTCTCGACAACGAACAGCGTCTGTTCGAACACGCCTGGCAGCACCGCATGCCGGTGCTGATCAAGGGCCCCACCGGCTGCGGCAAGACCCGCTTCGTGCAGCACATGGCGCATCGCCTGAACCTGCCCCTGTACACCGTGGCCTGCCACGACGATCTGAGCGCCGCCGACCTGGTCGGTCGCCATCTGATCGGCAGCCAAGGCACCTGGTGGCAGGACGGCCCGCTGACCCGCGCTGTGCGCGAGGGCGGCATCTGCTACCTCGATGAAGTGGTCGAAGCGCGCCAGGACACCGCCGTGGTCCTGCACCCGGTGGCCGACGACCGTCGCGAGCTGTACCTGGAACGCACCGGCGAAGTGGTCAAGGCGCCGCCGTCATTCATGCTGGTGGTGTCATATAACCCCGGTTACCAGAACCTGCTCAAGGGCATGAAACCCAGCACTCGCCAGCGTTTCGTGGCGCTGCGTTTCGACTACCCGGCGGCGGCGGACGAAGCGCGTATCGTCGCGCGCGAAGCGCAGGTGGATAACGCCCTGGCCAGCCAGGTGGTGCGCCTTGGCCAAGCCTTGCGGCGCCTCGATCAGCACGACCTGGAGGAAGTGGCCTCCACCCGCCTGCTGATTTTTACCGCGCGCCTGATCGCCGCCGGCATGCCGCCGCGCGAAGCGTGCATGGCCTGCCTGGCCCAGGCCCTGAGCGACGACCCGCAAACCATCGCGGCGCTGATGGACGTGGTGGATGTGCACTTTGCCTGAGCCCCGGCGCCTGCCGGGGGACGTGGCGATGTGGTTGTTCATCCTCGCTGAACTGACCGTGTTCGCGATATTGATCCTGGCGTTTGCCGTGACCCAGCGGCTCCAGCCCGAGGTGTTCGCCCTAGGGCGCGCGCAACTGGATACCTCGACCGGCCTGGCAATGACCTACAGCCTGTTGAGCGCGGGTGCGTTGGCCGCATTGGCCGTGCAGCAGGTGCGCCTGGGTCGCGCGCGGCGCGGTAGTGTCTTGCTGCTCGGCGCATGGCTGGTGGCGCTGGTGTATGTGTGGATCAAACTCACCGAATACCGCCATCTGATCGACGCAGGGCTGGGGCTTGAGCGCAGCACATTCTTCACCTTGTACTGGATCGTCACCGGCTTTCACTTTTTGCATGTGCTGCTGGGCCTGGTGATTCTCGCTTGGCTCGGGTGGCGCTGCTGGCAACGGCAGTACCTGGCACCGCGCTTGAGTGGACTGGAGTCCGGCGTGTTGTATTGGCACATGGTCGACCTGGTGTGGGTGGTGTTGTTTGCCCTGGTATATGTGATCCGATGAACAGCTCAGTGAGGTTGTGGCTGTGTTGGGCGGGCCTGATGGTACTGAGCCTCGGCACCGTGTGGAGTGGCGCGGCGGGGGTAGTGGTGTTGCTGGCGATGGTCAAGGGCTGGGTGATTGTGGATGGGTTTATGGAGTTGCGGCACGGGCCCTGGAAGTGGAGGGTGGCGATGCTGGGGTGGGGGCTGGTGGTGTTGGCGGGGATTGTGGGGTTGAGTGCTTGAGAATTCGATCACCCTTAAGGACCTGGCAGGACACCAATGCCTGAACCGCGCGCCTCGTGGCCTGGGGCGCTGGGAGGCGAGCCTCCCACTGAGGACGGTCGTTCGCTCAGAGCTTACCGGGCGCCGCCGGCTTGGTTCGTACAGTTCTCTTGAGTCTCGCTGCTGCAATCGGCTGTACAGTCAGTTCGACACCTAAGGCCAGCATCAGCTTCTGGACCGTTTCATAACGGGTTTTCGAGCCACCCTTGAGCGTTTTATACAGGCTCTCGCGATTAACCCCCGCGGCCTCCGCGACCTTGTTCACACCTTGGGCCTTGGCCACTTCGGCAAGCGCTTTCATCAGCAACTGCGGGTCGTGCGAGTGCATGCTTTGCGCCAGATAAGCGCTGATGGTTTCCGGGCTGTCGAGGAAGCGCGAAGACTCATAAACGCTTGTGCCGGATGTATCAAGATCGAGGACCGGCATGTCCTCGGGTTTGAATTTCGATTCAGTCATTTCATCCACCTCTCAGGGCATCGAGAATCTCTTTTGCCCGTTTGATCGCTCTTTTCCGGTCGGTTTTATCACTGCCCCAAAGCATCAATTAGAAAATACCTAGTCCAGAGGTCGTACGTGCGGCCAGACGAGACTATTAGCGCGTGTTTCTCCTTCTGCCTTCATGCGCTGAAGCTCGTTTAGAGGACTCCCATTTGTGCCGAATGAAGTGGCAGGTGGGTCCGTTCCATACCCGACTAAAACCATCAACATTTCTTGATCGCCATCAAGCCGTTTTCGCCCGCCGCCTTCCTATCATGACCCCCGCCAAGCCATGAGGAAGCGACCATGTCAGATACCTTCACCAAGGGCATGGCCAGGAATATCTACTTCGGAGGAAGCGTGTTCTTCTTCCTGATTTTCCTGGCCCTGACCTATCACACCGAACAAACCTTTCCCACCCGCAGCAACGTTGATCAGCTCACCGAATCGGTGGTGCGTGGCAAGGGTGTGTGGGAGCGCAACAATTGCATCGGCTGCCACACCCTGCTCGGCGAGGGCGCGTACTTTGCGCCGGAGCTGGGCAATGTGTTCAAGCGGCGCGGGGGTGACGAGGGGTTTAAACCGTTCCTGCATGCCTGGATGAAAATGCAGCCCCTGGGGGTTCCGGGGCGTCGGGCCATGCCGCAATTCAACCTCACTGACCAAGAGGTGGATGACATGGCCGAGTTCCTTAAATGGAGTTCGAAGATCGATACCAATAACTGGCCACCGAACAAGGAGGGCTGAGCCATGCACAGCGCCAACCCCTATCTGAAATTCCAATCCCAGGCCGTGGCCAAACCCTACTTCGTGTTTGCGCTGATGCTGTTCGTCGGCCAGGTGCTGTTCGGGCTGATCATGGGCCTGCAATACGTAATCGGCGATTTTCTGTTCCCGCTGATTCCTTTCAACGTGGCACGGATGGTTCACACCAATCTGCTGATCGTGTGGCTGCTGTTCGGCTTTATGGGAGCCGCGTATTACTTGGTGCCCGAAGAGGCCGACCGTGAACTGCACAGCCCCAAACTGGCGATCCTGCTGTTCTGGGTGTTCGCCGTGGCGGGGGTGCTGACCATTCTCGGCTACCTGCTGGTGCCGTATGCGGCGTTGGCCAAACTGACCCACAACGAACTGCTGCCGACCATGGGGCGTGAGTTTCTTGAGCAACCGACCATCACTAAAATGGGCATCGTGGTGGTGTGCCTGGGCTTTCTCTACAACATCGGCATGACCCTGCTCAAAGGCCGCAAAACCACGGTCAGCCTGGTGATGATGACCGGTCTGATCGGCCTCGCGGTGTTCTTCCTGTTCTCCTTCTACAACCCCGGCAACCTGGCACGGGACAAGTTCTACTGGTGGTGGGTGGTGCATCTGTGGGTGGAAGGCGTGTGGGAATTGATCATGGGCTCGATGCTGGCGTTCGTGCTGATCAAGGTCACCGGGGTCGACCGCGAAGTGGTGGAAAAATGGCTGTACGTGATCATCGCCATGGCCTTGATCACCGGCATCATCGGCACCGGCCACCACTTTTTCTGGATCGGCGCACCGGAGGTGTGGCTGTGGGTCGGTTCGATCTTCTCGGCCCTGGAACCGCTGCCGTTCCTGGCGATGGTGATGTTCGCCTTCACCATGGTCAAACGCCGGCGGCGCCAGCACCCCAATCGCGCGGCGACGTTGTGGGCAAAGGGCACCACGGTCACGGCGTTTTTCGGCGCGGGTGTGTGGGGGTTCCTGCATACCCTGGCACCGGTCAACTTCTACACCCACGGCACTCAGCTCACGGCGGCTCACGGCCACCTGGCGTTCTTCGGCGCCTACGCCATGATCGTGATGACCTTGATCAGCTACGCCATGCCGCGCTTGCGCGGAATCGGTGAAGCGCCGGATGCGCGCTCGCAGACCGTCGAAGTGTGGGGCTTCTGGATGATGGTGCTGTCGATGGTGATGATCACGCTGTTCCTCACCGCCGCCGGCGCCGTGCAAGTGTGGTTGCAGCGCTGGCCGGTGGATGGCGTGGCACTACCGTTCATGGCCACGGTGGAGCATCTGCGCCTGCTGTTCTGGGCCAGATTGGTTTGCGGCCTGGTGTTCCTGCTTGGGCTGCTCTGCTACCTGTACAGCTTCCGGCAACGCGCCCGGATGGCTGGAGCAGCGGTGCCGATCGTCTACTGAAAGTAACGCGATCCCAATGTGGGAGCAGATTTGTTGTAGTGAGCAGGCTTGCCC